>DQOT01000072.1 GCA_015658495.1 Fidelibacterota bacterium
GTTTTACCCGATTTGGATTCTTGGTGGTAATGTCGGCCCGGCACAAAGTCATGAGATCATCCAAATCATCTCCTGATGCCGCCATGAGCCGTCGCACAGCAGAATCGGTGACCACATCCTTCACTAGGGCAATAGGACGGAGATGTAAAAGGGTCAGTTTTTTCAAATAATCTTTCAGTTTGTTTGATAGTTTCAACCGGCGTGCCACTTTGTTCAGCATTCGTTCCCCAATAGCATCGTGCCCGTGGAAGGTGTAGCCCTTGATTTCATCAATTTTTCGTGTATTGGGCTTGGCAATATCATGGACCAGTGCAGCAAAACGGATCTCCATCTTTTCGGACAATTCTGCCGCATTATCAATTACCTGGAGCGTGTGGGCAAAAATATCCTTATGATGCCATTCAGATGTTTGCTCCATACCGTACATAACATGAATTTCCGGGAAAACAGTTTCCATTAGTCCCGTTTTTTGCAGGATCACTAATCCCACTGATGGTTTCTTCGTTTTTAGGATTTTGATGAATTCATCCCGGATTCGCTCCCAGGACACAATATCAATTCGATGTGCTTGTCTTTTGATAGAAGCGCGACATTCTTTCTCAATTTCAAACCCCAACTTGGATGCAAAGTAAGCCGCCCGCATCATCCGCAGCGGATCTTCCGAAAATGTTTCATCCGGATCAAGCGGTGTGCGCAGGATCTTTTTTTCTATATCGGCGATACCGCCGAATGGATCCGTGAGTTCACCAAAAGCTTCATGACGAATATCCATGGCCATGGCGTTGATGGTAAAATCCCGCCGCAGCAGATCACCCTTCAGATCGGTGTAAACCACTTCAGCTGGTTTCCGTGAATCATCATTATAAGATTCAGTCCGGGCGGTGGCTACTTCTATTTGCACAGATTTATTGGGAATTATGGCTGTGCCGAATTTTTTGAAAGGGACGATTTTTTTTACGACCAATTCATCAGCCAATTTCCGGGCAAAAGGGATCCCATCCCCAACGGTCATAATATCGATATCATTCAGCGGTTTTCCCATGATGAGATCGCGGACAAATCCGCCCACCACGTAAACTTCAATCCCCTCCTTGTCACCTAGCCTCCCAGCGGTTTCAAGGATGGAACAGATTTTGGCGTGTTGTTTCTCTTTTAATTGATCTTTCAGATTCATGATGGGGAGAAATTACCGTGATTCAGTTCTGGGAAAATATGAATTAAACACCAAGGGCACAAAGGACACAAAGTGTTATCAGTTTAGGGGTGGTTTAATATAATAAGTGTGAGACCATTCGTTTCCTGAACCTGTCGAAGGATAAGAATGGACCGCTCAAATTTCCGGTTGTTTGTTTTTGATAGGCTTAATAAACGACTTTTTTATTTTCTTGATAACCATCTTCACTCTTGTCAATTTTCGGCTATGGTAAAAAGAATTACAAGTTTCCTTATTCTCATTTCCTCTTTTGGAATCGCCCAATTCGGTTCTGTAGAAGTGAATTTCGATACTCGATTACTCCGGAGCGAAGAAAAGCAGGAAATCGTGAACCTTAATAATGATATTGTTCGGTTTTTCACCACCGCAACCTGGGACGAAGCTTACAGCGATTTGACCATCCCCCTGCACATCCAGATTGTGTTTGAAGGCATCACCGCTAAAGGGAATGAAAAAATATTTAACTGTCAGGCTCTTTTCTCCAATGGGCGCGATCTTCGATTTTTCGATAAAAGTGTACAGTTTATTTATAACTCAGGAACCAGCCTTTATTACGATCCAGTCCTCTTTGAGCCCCTTTCGGGATTTCTTGCCTATTATGCTAATTTGATCTTGGCCGGGGAAATTGATACCTACGAATTCAGGGGGGGAAATTACGCTTACGAAATGGCTCGGGATATAGCACTTCGGGGATCTGCGTCACTTTATAAAAAAGGCTGGAGTACGCGTATTAATCTCGTGGATGACCTGAACCGGAATATTGGCCTCCGAAAAGCACGATTGGCCTGGTACATCGCCATGGATCTATTCAAGGAGGGTGATATTGAAGGAACGCTTAAAGAAATCAACACCATGTTGGATGGGATCGAACAATCGTTCCGGGACTTGGGCAGAGACAATCACACACAATTTTTCCTTAAAGCTCATTCTGAACGAATTGCCAAAATATTGACCATGCTGGGTCGGGAAGAATTGTTAAAAGATATGAAAGAATTGGACCCGGACCGACGAGAATTATATCAGGATGCTTTAGACACCATATCTAAATAAGTCTTTTTCCTGCCTAAATAATATGCTAAAACCACGGATGTTTTGGCCATCCCAGCCATGATTTCACGATCTTTCACTTTTCTTATTTGATTGAATCGTGATCGCTTTTTCAGAATCGTGATCGGGTGAAAAATGATCCAACCCAAAGATCTCAAAATGCCTGTCACATGATTCCAATCCAATTTCACAAAGGCATATCCCAAGGCAACAAATTCCAGCATCATCCGAATAAATCCCACATAGAATGCAACAGTGATTGAATAATTCCCGAAGAGCATTAAGAGTGAATTCCGGTGATTCAGATAATATTTCCGGTGTGAATGCATGGGCAAGGACACCGCATTTTTATGATAGACAACTGATTCCGGTTCTGCCCAAACCTGAAAACCCATGGCCTGAAACCGCCAGCAGAGATCAATCTCTTCCATGTGGGCAAAAAATGTTTTATCAAATTTTCCTGCTGCTCTAAACAGGTCTTTTCGAACCATTATGGTTGTGCCCGAGGCCCAAAAACATTTTTCTGAATTATCGTATTGAGCTGTATCCTCCTCCTGTTCTAAAAAGACTCTCCCCCGAGCAAATGGGAAACAGAATAGATCCATGTGTCCGCCGGAACCGCCGGCATAATCAAAAATATTTCTATTATAATAATTCAGGATCTTGGGCTGGAGTGCGGCAATGGAATCATCACTTTTCATTCGATCCACCAAAGGTTGGAGCCAATTTTGATCCTGGATCGTGTCATTATTTAAGAATAAAAGAAAATCCCCTTTTGCTATATCTGCCCCACGATTACATCCGCCGGCATATCCATAATTTTCATCATTTTCTAAAAGAATAATATCGGGATGATTCTCCTTTATCCACGCCTGGCTCCCATCCCTGGAGGCATTATCAGAAACAATGATCTCAAAGGAATCGAAAGTGGATTGGTTCAGGGACTCCAGGCATTCCGACAGGACTTCGATACCATTCCAATGGGGAATAATAATAGAAACGATGGGTTGTGAATCGGCCATGAAGACCCACTGGGATTATCCGCTGGAGCGAATCTCTTCCAGAATTTTTTGAGCGTTTTTATCAGTGGGATTTCGATCCACCCAATCAGAAAGAACTAATTCTGCATCTATCAATTGATCATTTTTTCGATAGATATAAACAAGGGAAGAAACCACTTCCGGATAGGCTTTCTGCCAGCGACTCCAACTTGCCTTTGTTACAGATTTTTTCCCAAAACCGCGGGCTTTAACCATCCCTTCCATTTGGAAAAATTGCGTCCTCATATCTTCCAGGATACCCAGGGCTGTTTCAGAATCATCCAATTCTTTATAGTAGGTGTTGGCATACTCTACACGTTTGGTGGGTTTGCCTGATTTTCGTTCAATCAGTTTTCCCATGATATCTTTCAACTGCTCTTTCTGACCTAAATCACCATACATCATAGCCACTTGGTGATGGAGTTCTTCGGATTGGATCGGAATGGTTTCATCAGGAATATTGTAGTTCATCTTGTCTAACGTGGCAATAATCCTGGTACGAAGATCAGCTAGTTTTTCTTCATCCTTATTTTTCCTTTTCCGGTTTTCACGCTGGTAATCCATATAGTAAGTCACGGCCAACTGCATGTAGGCACTTCGGTAATTCTGGAGCAGACGCTTAGTCTGTCTATTGAAAAATACTTCATTGTTTCCAAGATTCCGGAACATGTAGCCCGGTTGATACTCACGGGTCCAATTCAAATAATCCAAATCTTCAGGATTGTTGAAATTCGCCTGGTCAAATTCTGTGGACCACACTTTCGACCCCACATCCGTCATCAAATTATCATACAACTTGTCTGCATCAACAGGATCAGTTTTATGACTTTCTAGCTTAAAAGTGAGACCTTGCATATTTAGGAATTGATCCAACCCGATTCGGTTTTTCTTGGAGACAGTTACTGCAAAATTAATGGGCACACGCCAGCCCGCATCACTAATGATACGCATGATCATCATATCCTGAACCCGAAGCGCCTGGCCACCGTAAGTTGGTTTCATTTCCCATTCAATGAATCCGTCTTCATTTTCAGGATCATTATAAACCGGAACTTTTACATTCTGTTTTTCCCAACGAGTCAGGCTTGAAGTAAGTTGATCTATCTGGCGATCAGTTAAATTAATAAATCGTGTTTCTTTTGGTCTCACATCCCGTTGCTGCTTGATGTACCAAGGTGTATTCAACAGGCTCAAATTCACCACCGCTACATCGGTTCGCACTTTTTCCACTTCCTGCAAATACCAAAGAGGGAATGTATCATTATCGCCATTGGTAAATATCACGCCATTGGGTTCACAGGATTGCAAAATGTTATAACTGTAATCCCACGCTACAAAATTCCCTGAACGATCATGGGAATGATAATTGGCTTTCGCCATAACAGTTGGCACGAAGGCGATTTGCAATGCAAGTGCGATTACGACCAATCGTTTACTCAATTCTTTATCCTTGATGTATTCAATGATCTTTTCGCTGATGGCCGACGCACCGATCCCAACCCAGATCGCGAAAGCAAAAAAGCTACCCACATAGGAATAATCCCGTTCCCTGGGCTGCGGATCATCCTGGTTTAAATACAAAATAACGGCATAGCCTGTCATAATAAATAAGGCCATAACAGAAAATGCCATGCGCTCATCCCGAAAGGCGTGATAAAACATACCCAACAATCCGAGAATGAAGGCCAGTGGCAAACCAAATTGCGTCCAATCGATTCCGTCTTCCCGCTTGTTGGCTCCCATGGGGGTTACATAAGGGTCGGTGGATGGACCACGTCCGGCGAATTGCCAAAGAAAATACCGGTTGTACATTTTCCGAATTTGGTAATCCCAGAAGAAATTCCACTGTTTACCTGATTCGTATTTTTTATACTTACTTTCTTGTGCGCTGGAAAATTTTCTTGTCTTTGGATCGGGGTATCCCACTGCTTCATGAATGGGCGGAATTCCCTTAAATCTTCGTGGAAACATGCCCACATCGCCGTACTGCTCCCGCTCAAGATAGGAAATAAATGCTTCAACGGTTTCAGGATCATTCTCATCAATACTGGGATTCTGGTTCGAGCGGATAAAGATGAGCGCGTAAGTGGAATATCCAATCAACACCAGAACCATGGATGTGAGCACAACGGAAGCCAGTCGTTTATGATTCATTACCGCCCAAACCATCCCACCGAATGCGGCAAGAATGAGTCCCGCTGTTGCCCCAATACCGATGGATGCAGCAATCTTGGGGAGCCCTTTAATGATCACATTATGAATAATGAAAAAGATGACACCCGTAATAACTATGGTCATCCCGAATGATTGCCATTCAAATTTGTATTTCCGGAAATAAATGATAAGGGCAACAAAGGGCAAGGTGAGAAGATTTAACAGGTGAAGTCCTGTGGCCAACCCGATCATGTAAGCGATAATTAAAATGTACCGTTCGTGGCCTTTTTCGTCGGCTTTTTCACTCCAATGCAAAATAAGCCAAACCACAATGGCCGTGAAAAATGTACTGAAGGCATACACTTCCGCTTCCACCGCGTTAAACCAATGACTGTCCGTAAATGCAAAAACCATGGAGCCGACTATTGCACCCCCAAACGCCACCAATGCATCATGGGCTGATTCCAATTTTCCGCGCCAATGAACGACAACCTGGACAATGATCAAATAAAGGAACATCACCGCCAGCGCACTAGTCAATGGAGATAAAATATTGACCCGAAAGGCTATATCAGCATTGATTGGGAGCATGGAAGCAATTCGTCCGACCAACAGGAAAAACGGGCTTCCCGGAGGGTGGGGCACACCGAGAGTATGAGATACAGCAATGAATTCCCCGCAATCCCAATAGGAGACCGTGGGTGCCATGGTATCAAAATAAACGATAAAAGATATAAGGAATATGACGCCTGCCAGAATCCGGTTCAGGCGGATATAATCAGAATGGATCACCGCTTACTCTTCTTCTCCGGATTTATCTTCGGAAACGGGTTCTTTTTCTTCGGACTTATTTTCTTCAGCGTCTTTTTCTTCTACAGGGTCATCCGGTTTTTTCTTTTCTTCAATGAAATTCATTTTGAGTTCACTAACCGTATTGATAAGCATTTGTTCCTCATATTCAGAGAGGTTTCCTTTTGTTTTTGTCTGCATCATGTCCAAAAGATCAATATAAAAAGATGCCTGATCCAGGTTGCGGTCGATTTTATCTGTCATGGGATTTTTTATTTTTCCCATGGCAATCCATGCACTGGACTGAAATGTGCCTACGAGATACATAAATGATTGTTCGTCTTTGCTTGGGTTTTCTTGAGACATGGTCTCTCCTAAAAAGTGATTTTCGTTAGATATAAAGCCGGGGAATTTAATTCCACCAATAGCGAGACCAAACGAGGAATCGAGAACTTTAGGATGTCTAATTAATAACACAGAGAGCACTAAGTCCACAAAGGGATGGGAAAGAATATCAGCCATAACAGATGATTGTGATGGAAACTGGCTGAAATAGTGCATCCAACATCTTTGCTGGATGAAAACGACAAAGCGCCCTCCTTCAATTCTCCTTTTCCAAAGGGGACTAAGGGGATATCAAAAAAAGGATGCGCTTTGTTTTTCATGATCAGGAATTAAACCAATCATTAATAATACCGCGATCAGGATTTATTCATCGTTTCAAAAGATTATTTGAATAGTCACGGCACTATAAGATTTAAGATAAACTAATGCCTTTTAGTCGGTCCGCATACTCCCGAATGAAAGTTTCACGAATCATTTTGTTTACTTTATTCTTAAGATTTGGATCATTCTCGACCAACTCAAATGCCACTTTTCTCGCATCACGGAGGATGGGGCCATCCGTGACCATATTGGCAATCTTATATTTGAAAAATCCCGATTGTTTGATCCCAAAAAATTCTCCTGGTCCACGGAGTTTCAAATCTTCATCAGCGATAATAAATCCATCATTGGTTTCTTCCATAATGGAAAGCCGCGTTCGGGATGGTTCCGTCACATTCCGCTTGACCAATACACAATAACTCTTTTCTGCTCCACGGCCAACCCGTCCCCGTAATTGATGGAGTTGAGTCAATCCAAACCGTTCCGCATGTTCAACAACCATCACCGTTGCGTTGGGAATATCGACCCCCACTTCCACCACGGTTGTGGATACAAGAATATTGATCTCATTTTTGGAAAATTTCTCCATCATATCGTCTTTTTCATCCGCTTTCATCCTGCCATGAACCAAGCCAACACACAGATCTGGAAAGAATTTTTCATCCAATTCCTGGTGAGCATCCACCGCTGCAGCCAGATCCGATTTTTCGGATTCTTCCACCAAAGGATAGATCACCATGCACTGCCGTCCGGCTGCTACTTCTTCTTTGATGAATTTATAAACCTTGCCCAACCGTGCAGGCTCCACCACTTTGGTCACCACCGGGATACGATTCGCTGGCATTTCATCGATGATGGATAGATCCATATCTCCGTGATAGGTGATGGATAATGTTCTTGGAATTGGCGTTGCTGTCATGGCCAAAAAGTGCGGATTAATTCCTTTCTCTATAAGTTTAGCTCTTTGGTTCACACCAAATCGATGCTGCTCATCTACGATTACCAACCCCAGGTTTTTGAAAATCACATCATCCTGGATCAATGCGTGGGTTCCAATCACCACTGGAATTTTGCCATTTTCCAAGCCATCCAAAATGGGTATGCGTTCCGACTTTTTCATATTACCCAACAGGAGCGTACAGGGAATATTGGTTCTTTCTAATTCGGTTTTGAAAGAGTGATAATGTTGCGTGGCTAATATTTCTGTCGGTGCCATGATGGCAACCTGAGCACTATTTCCCACTGCCAAGGCAGAGACCAAAATGGATACAATCGTTTTTCCCGAGCCCACATCACCTTGTAAAAGTCGATTCATGGAAATGGAATTTTTCAGGTCCGAATGGATCTCCTTGATCACTTTTTTCTGGGCCTCCGTCAATTCAAATTTAAGAGATTCGGAGATCAGTTTAAAATAGGGCCCAATATTCGAAAGGGGTGATGTCCCCGAGCGTTGAAGACTCTGTTTCCGTAATGCCATGAGGAGTTGAAGAAAAAAGTGTTCATCAAACTTGAGTCGCTTTATGGCTTGATTCAATTCGCCAATCTCAACAGAAAAATGAATATCATGGA
>DQOT01000342.1 GCA_015658495.1 Fidelibacterota bacterium
TCAAAACGCCAACACGCGTTGCAAAGGCCTGGGAATTCTTCTCTAAAGGATACGACCAGAAATTGGATGATGTGATCAATGATGCCATTTTTCACGAAAATGCAAAGGACATGGTCATTGTCCGGGATGTAGAATTTTTCTCATTATGTGAACATCACCTTCTTCCATTTTTTGGAAAGGCTCATGTGGGGTATATCCCCAATGGAAAAGTGATCGGACTCTCAAAAATTCCCCGGATCATTGATATGTTCTCACGGCGGTTACAAGTCCAGGAGAGATTAACCCATCAAATTGCGGAAGCAATCCAGGAAGTATTAAATCCCCTTGGTGTGGCCGTTGTCATGGAAGGTGTCCATATGTGTATGCAGATGCGGGGTGTAGAAAAACAAAACAGTTTTGCTTCCACCAGTTCCATGCTGGGCCAATTCAGGAAATCGGCTGAAACAAGAGGAGAATTTTTAAGTATCATCAGTAAATGAATATTTTAAAAACACCTGAACCACCCTATTATGCTGTCATTTTTACCTCCCAGCATACAAATAAGGAAAAGGAAGAATATAAAAAACATCGGAGAGAATGGTGGCGTTAGCTCAAGAGATGCCTGGATTTCTGGGTGTTGAATCGGTTCGGGACGAAACTGGATTAGGTATTACATCTGTCTATTAGAAAGATAAGGAATCTATAGAAGCCTGGCGTGATCATGCAGAACATAAAAAAGTAAAAAAACGCGGACGTGCCACTTGGTATGAAAATTATTTCTTACGCATCGCTAAAGTAGAAAAAAACTATGGCAAAATTTAAACTTGCAGTTTTGGGCGGTGGCCCTGGCGGATATGTGGCTGCCATTCGCGGCGCACAATTGGGACTCAAAACCGTCATCATTGATAAAGATAAATTGGGTGGTATTTGCCTGAACTGGGGTTGTATCCCAACCAAAGCACTTTTAAAAAATGCCGAAGTATATCACACAATTAAGACTGCAGACACCTATGGCATCACCGTGGGAAAAGTATCCATTGATTTTAAAAAAAATATTAAGCGCAGCCGGGATGTGTCCAACCGATTAAGTAAGGGGATCGAGTTTCTCATGAAGAAAAATAAGATCACCCATATTGAAGGTACGGGAAGGTTTATATCCAAAACGACTCTTGAAGTGAAGAATGGAAAAAAGACCGAAAAGGTTGAAGCAGAAAAGATCATTATTGCCACAGGCGCCCGACCGCGGACTTTTCCCGGCATGGAACTGGACGGGAAAAGAGTCATCAGTTATAAAGAAGCTATGATCCTGGAAGCACCACCGAAGAAAATGATCATTATCGGTTCCGGTGCCATCGGGTGTGAATTCGCTTATTATTACAATGAATTCGGAACGGAAATTCATATGGTTGAAATGCTGGACCGGCTCCTTCCGATTGAAGATGCTGATGTATCGAAAGAAGTTGAAAAAAGTTTTAAAAAGTCCGGGATCAAAGTTTATAAAGGAACAAAAGTCTCCCGGATTAACAGTCTGAAAAAGAAGGTAAAAGTTTATACAGAGAGAAATGGGAAAGAAGAAATTTTAGAAGGCGATGTGGCATTATTGGCTGTGGGTGTGACAGGGAATATTGAAAATATGGGATTGGAAGAATTGGGAATTGAAACGGATCGTGGTGCCATTACCATCAACAAATTCAACCAGACCAATCTCCCGAATATTTACGCCATTGGCGATGTATCTGGACCGCCTTGGTTAGCTCATGTAGCATCAGCACAAGGACATGTTGCGGTGGATCATGCGGTTGGTCATTCAGCAACGCCGGTGGATTACTCCAACATTCCAGGTTGTACGTATTGTCAGCCACAAGTGGGATCACTTGGAATGACGGAAGTACAAGCCAAAGAAGCGGGACACGATGTGAAGGTTGGAAAATTCTTATTTCAAGCCAGCGGAAAAGCCATGGCGGTTGGCGATACATCCGGATTTGTGAAACTTATTTTTGATGCCAAATATGGCGAATTGCTTGGGGCTCACATTGTGGGATCGGAAGCGACAGAACTCATTGCAGAATTGGGTGTGGCAAAAGCCCTGGAAACAACTTGGGAAGATATTGCCATGACGGTTCATGCCCATCCAACCTTATCAGAAGCAATTATGGAAGCAGCACTGGATGCCATTGGGTCAGCGATTCATCAATAGAAATTATAAATACCTTGTCATCCTGAGTTTGACGAAGGATAAAGGGTGTTTAATGGAATTATGAATGGATTAGAATGATTGAAACAAAAACAGAACAAATCATTGTCCTGGATCTTGGGCACCGACCTTATCAGGAAGTATGGGATCTTCAAAAAGAGATGCAAGCAAAACGGATTAATACCCAAATCGAAGACACCTTAATCCTAGTCGAACATGAGCCCGTTTACACCCTCGGGAAAAATGCAGACGAAAATCATTTACTCCAAAACCGCGATGAATCTGTGGACGTTTTCCAGATTGAGCGTGGGGGGGATATTACATTTCATGGTCCCGGACAATTGGTGGGCTACCCCATATTGGATTTATCTAATTATAAAAAAAGTGTCAGTTGGTACATGCGAACCCTTGAGCAAGTAACGATTGATGTTTTGGATGAAATCGGAATTGAAGCAAAACGAAGCGAAGGACTGACCGGCGTTTGGGTTGGGGATGAAAAGATCGCTGCTCAAGGTGTACGGATCAGCCGCTGGGTCACTATGCACGGATTTGCATTGAATGTAAATACGGATCTTTCATTTTATGATGGGATTATTCCTTGCGGCATTTTTGATCATGGTGTTACATCCATAGAGCAATTGTTGGGAGAAAAACAGGATATGGAAACCGTGAAACAGGTTGTAATTAAAAAATTTAATCAAAATTTTATACAAGGAGAATGCTGATGGCTCGGCTCCACGGATTTACTAAAAAACAAATTCTTGAAATTTATGAAACTATGGTACTTGCTCGGAAACTAGATACTAAAATGATGATCATGTTGAAGCAAGGGAAAGCATTTTTTCATATGGGCTGTTCTGGTCATGAAGCTGCACAAATGGCAGCAGCCGTTGCCCTGCGGCGTGGGACGGATTGGTCTTATCCCTACTATCGCGATGCCGCTTATTGTTTAGGCTTGGGGATGACATCGAAGGAACAATTGCTTGGATTCCTGGCGAGGGAAGCGGATCCCAACTCGGGTGGCCGTCAAATGCCACAGCATTATAGCCATAAAGAATTGAGAATTGTGAGTCAATCGAGTCCAACGGGGACACAATATTTGCAAGCGGTAGGATGTGCCATGGCCCGCCGAATGGAAAAAACAAAAGATGTTGTTTATGTATCATCAGGTGAAGGGACCACGAGTCAGGGGGATTTTCACGAGGCATTGAATTGGGCCAGCAATGCAAAAGCACCTGTCATTTTTCATATCCAGGATAATGAGTATGCCATTTCCACCCACAAATCGGAGCAATCGGCAAGCTCAGTTTTTTCCATGGCAGCCGGTTATAAGAATTTATCTCGGTATGAGGTGAATGGGACAAATTTCTTTGAATCCAATCTGGCATTTAAACAAGCAATTGACCGGGCACGTAAAGGAAAAGGGCCTTCAATTATTGTTTCAAATGTTGTTCGTCTATTACCCCATTCCAGTTCGGATGATCAGCGGAAATATCGCACCCCGGAAGAACTGGAAGAAGATAGAAAACGCGACCCTTTAACCATTCTTGAAGATCAATGTATTAAGGAAAAAATGTTCTCACCCCAAGATTTTGAAAAAATTAGAGACCGAATTTCTAAGCAGGTTGATGAGGAATCGGTGTGGGCAGAATCCCAGGATCATCCGGATGTGGATACAGCATTAGATCATATTTACAGTCATGAAGTGCCCATGAGTGAACCAGATTTAAACCCCATGGGGAATAAGGTGGTTATCGTCGATGCAGTGAACCACGCGTTAAAAGAAGAAATGACCCGAAATGAAAAAATGGTGATCTTTGGTCAAGATATTGCGGATCCAAAAGGGGGTGTATTCACTGCAACGAAAGGGTTGTCAGATAGGTTTGGAAAGGACCGTGTGTTTAATTCACCTTTGGCAGAATCGTCCATTATTGGTACGGCTATTGGCATGGCAGTCACGGGATATAAGCCGGTGGTTGAGATCCAATTCGGTGATTACATCTGGACAGCTATGATGCAAATTCGGAATGAATTAATAACAATGCGGTATCGATCGAATAATGAATGGAATTGCCCAGTGGTCATCCGAATTCCCGTAGGCGGATATATTCATGGGGCGCTGTGCCACAGTCAGTCAATTGATGGCTATTTTATTCATATGCCTGGAATTTACTTGGCGTATCCTTCCAATGCTGCTGATGTAAAAGGCCTTTTGAAAATGGCTTGCAGGATGAATGATCCGGTAGTCTTTATGGAACATAAGGGACTTTATAGGCAAGGCTACGCCGCCACAGAAGAGCCGGGCGAAGATTATATTTTACCCTTCGGTAAAGCCAGAATCGTAACGGAAGGTGATGACCTTACCATTATAACCTGGGGCGCCATGGTTCAAAAATCTATTGAAGGAGTAAAATCACTTGGACTTCCGAAAGGCTCTGTAGAGATTATTGACCTGCGGACGTTGAATCCATTGGATCTGGATTCGATTGAATCTTCGTTGGTCAAAACAGGAAAAGCATTGGTGGTCTATGAAGACAATTTAACCAATGGCCCCGGCGCAGAGATTTCAGCACTCATTGCCGACAAATATTTTGAATACTTGGACGGACCGATCCGACGTGTTGCAGCGAAAGATTCACCTGTCCCATACAATTGGTTTTTGGAAGAAAAAGTGCTTCCCCAAACATCGGATGTTGCGGAAGCCATAGCAGAATTATTGGAGTATTAAATGATCATTGATATTGTCATGCCCAAAATGGGCGAATCCATCACCGAAGGGACCATTCTTGAATGGCGAAAAAAAGTTGGTGAATCCATCGAATTGGATGAAATATTACTTGAGATTGGAACCGATAAAGTCGATTCTGAAATTCCATCTTCCGCAGCGGGTGTTGTGGTAGAAATTCTTGCCGAGCCCAATGATGTGAAAGAAGTAGGTGAAGTGATTGCAAAGATCGATACAGATGGGAGTGGGGCAACGCCAACGCCACCTGAATCAGCTCCTGAACCTGAAATGGCCCAAACTCCTGAACCAATCCCTGATCTGGTTGCAGAGCCTGCTCCGGCACCAAGCACACCTAAACCAATATCGACTCCATCTGGTGAAAAGAAATTTTATACACCTGTGGTCATGAAGATCGTGGTTGAACAGGGACTTTCACTCAATGAATTGGAATTGATCCAGGGATCCGGTCGAGGTGGACGTGTGACCAAGAAAGATGTATTGGCCTACTTGGAAAACCGAGGAATTGCACCAGCACAAACCATGGCAGACCTTGTTTCGGCTCCGACATCGGTGCTTGCACCACAACCAGTTTCATCTGCTGTAGCTGGACGGACAGAAGAAATGCATCATATGCGGAAACTGATCGCAGATCACATGCGTGAAAGCATCGAAACCTCGGCTCATGTTTACGTGATGACAGAAGTGGATATGACGCCTATCGTGGACTACGTTAAAATGAATGGGGATTTATTTGTTGCACGGGAAGCATTCAAACTCACTTACACGCCATTTATGGTGGATGCGGTGGTAAAAGCGCTCCAGGATTTCCCGGAAATGAATTCATCCATTTCCGGTACATCCGTAACGTATCATAAAAATATTAATGTGGGAATAGCGGTGGCCATCGAAAATGGACTCATGGTTCCAGCCATATTCAATTGCGAAGAGAAAAACTTTCTGGGACTCTGCCGTTCGGTGAATGATGTGGCGAAACGGACACGAAGTAAACAAATCTCCGCAGATGAATTATCCGGTTCTACATTTACGATTACCAATTTTGGCGTGTTTGGTGTGACAGTTGGAACACCCATCATCAACCAACCCAATGTTGGGATTTTGGGTGTGGGCGCAATTAAGAAGCAACCTGTTGTAATTGAATCTCCACAAGGTGATGCCATTGCCATTCGGAGTATGATGATGCTATCTCTTGGATTTGATCATCGTCTCATTGATGGTGCTGGAGGTTCAAAATTCATTGAACGGATTCGCCATTATTTGGAAACCATGGATTTGGAAACGATTTTTTGATGGCTAGATAATGTCCATTGATCACGTATTAAAATTGTATTCCGAGACGATTCGATCGCCCTATCTTCATTATGGGTTTTGGGATGACCCATTTTCTGTTGACTTGGACAAAGTCACGTTGCAAGAGATCAAAGATGCCCAAAATCGATACATTGAACATTTGGCATCTTTCATTCCGGAGGATGTGAGTTCTGTTTTGGATGTGGGGTGTGGAATTGGAGGAAACGCAAAATATCTTCAAAATAATGGCTATGATATCGAAACACTTTCTCCTGATGATTTCCAAAAGTCGGTGATCGATGAAAAATTCAATGGCAGTCTGAAATTTCACCATTGCAAATTTGAAAAATTCAAACCGACAAAAGCATACGACCTGATCCTGGAAAGTGAAAGCGCTTGCTACATCAAAATCAATCAAGGATTTGAAAAGGCGAGGGAGACACTTCGGGATGATGGTTATTTATTAGCATCAGATTATTTTGTACATTTCAGGGATGGAACCAAGAATCCCCATTTAAAAGCATCCCACGATCTGGAGAAATATCTATCCGGCGCCAAGGCTCATGGGTTTGAATTGATACGTGAATATGACCAGACCGAAAACA
>DQOT01000293.1 GCA_015658495.1 Fidelibacterota bacterium
CCATCGGTGTCACAGTGGGCTTGGTTTATGTAAATCAAACGACAGGGTTGTCGGGCAAAGGAACCACTGAACATTATGCCGGTTCGGCGTTGGAAGATGACATGGACATCCCGGAGAAATACCCCAAAGAAATAGAAGGAATGTTACTCACGACGCATACACATTTGATATCTTTCTCATTCATCTTCTTTTTTCTGGGCGCACTTTTCTATATGAACTCCATCCTTACAGGCGGGTGGAAAACATTTATCATGATAGAACCATTTGTTTCTGTACTTGGCACATTTGGATCGATTTGGGGCATCCGTTATTTATCACCTTCATTCAGTATGGCTACGATGGTTTTTGGTATTTTGACTTACCTAACATTTTATTTAATGGTTGCGGTCTGCATCTACGATCTTCTCCTAAAGAAAGACTGACCATTCATCTCATTCTCCGTCTGTAAATCAGCAGAAAGAATTAATTAAAAAAGCAAAAGAATTATTGGGTGAATCCTTATGCCGTTTTAATTTTCGACTCATCGTTCGAATATTAAACTATCATTTCAATTATGTCAGTTTCTCAAAGACAACTCGAAGAAAGACAAATGCGCCAGGAGCGTATTCTCACCGGTGCCTTGGAAGTATTCAAATCCAAGGGACTGGAAGGTGCAACCATGGACGAGATCGCTACTGAATCCGGTTTCGGTAAAGCCACACTCTATTATTATTTCCATTCCAAGGAAGAGGTGTTTGCTGCGATCCTGGAAAACGGTTGGAAAGATTTATGGGCAAGCTTGGAACCTGTGATTGCAGGAGATGATGGTCCACGAAAAACTTTTATAAATGTGCTATTAAAAATCGCTGAAAATGCGAGGAATCGCCCTGGGCTTTTCGAATTCTTATTTAATGCGCCTAAAGTGATCACATTTGAAGAACAGCCATGGAAAAGATATCAGAATAGAATGTATGGCACCATCCAAGGACTGTTGGAAGACAGAATAAAAGCAAGCGAATTCCCAAATATTAATCCACAACTTTTGTTTAAAGCCATGGGCGGACTTTTTATGGGACTCGTGCTAATGGGCGACCGAAAAGAACCGGTGTCTGAAAAAGATGTAGAAGATTTGTTGAACCAATTGATCACGAATCCAGCACAAAAATAATGTTCTCTCGACTTTTTTTATTTTATTCATTCATCCTGACAATTTCCGTTGGGGAGACCATATCCGGCACTGTAAAAAACGATGCCAATGGAAAATCGATTCCCAACGCAAATATTTATATTGTGGAAACAAAACAGGGAACAGTCACTGATCCATACGGCTTTTTTGAAATAGATCTGCCAAGCGGCTCCTACACAATCCAGATTACAAATATTGGTTTTAAAACCTATTCCGCAGAAATCACAGTTACAGATCAACCGGTAAAACTGAATGTGGAATTGGAATCCACCATCCTTGAATTTAGTGAAATTTCTGTAGAAGGATTATTTACCACTCGCCTTGGCTATGAGTCTGTAGATGTTTTGTCCGGTGATCAGATCAAATCTATGGAAAAAGAATCGTTGTCCGACGTTTTACGAATGTTGCCTGGTGTGGATGTTCAATTCGCCCACGCCAACGGACGCAACGTAAATTTATCTATCCGGGGCTCTTCGGATTATAAACCCGGCGGTTACAATAACCGGGTGCTTCTCCTCCTTGATGGATTCCCAATACAAATTCCCAACAGTGGGGCCCCGGACTGGAATTCATTGCCACTAGAAAGTATTCAGCGAATCGAAGTGGATAATAGTCCAGCCTCTGCTCAATATGGACATAATTCCATGGGCGGTGTCATTAACCTGATCACGGATTATAATGGTGAAGATCAGTCCACGAAGATAAAACTGGGTGGAGGCACATTTACAACCGCCCAAACATCTTTAACTCATCATGTTCAAAAAGGGAATTGGACGTTGGGTGTGAATGGTATGGCGAGAACATCCGCAGGGCATCGTTTTAATGCCGATGATCAATCGAACCGGATCCGCTCCTATTTGAGATATGCCGACCAAAAAGGGCGGACCTATCGGTTAAGTCATATTTTGTCTTATTCGGACAATGGACATCCAGGTTTTGCTAGCACGCCGTCGTATCGTCGTTCGGAACGGACATCTCATTACCTTCAGGGACATGGTTTTTATCCCATCGGTGCAGGTGTTTCCATGTCGCATTCCCTTTTCCTGAACAAGTTTGATACGCGCTATTATGATAAAGACGGCGTTCCTTACGAAAAGATAGTAGGTGAGCGATTGTATGATGATATAACCGTGGGGCTCAGGTCAGAAATGTTGATCACACGATGGGAACGGTGGATCGTTATGGCAGGATCTGATTTGGATTGGAGCCGGTCGAAAGTCACTGTTTTTAATCCGATCTATGAGTCGCCAAGTCAATTCTCATTAGGTTCCTTCATTCAATCAAAATATTCCATTGGTAATGGTTGGAGCATGGGATCAGGACTTCGATACGATATCCGGAAGGTGGATCCCAGCAATAATTATGCCAAGCGGGAATACACAAACTGGTCGCCGAAAATTAATCTCATGTACTCCATAAAGGGGCAGCGGGCTTTTACATTGGCTTACAGTGAAGGTTTCCGTGCGCCATCCTTATCGGAATTATACCTGAAGCACACCAGCAGTTATGGACTCACCCAGCAGGGTAACCCGAAAGTTTTACCGGAACGGGTTCGTGCTGTGGAACTCTCCTATGATCATCCCCATTCGGAATCCTTGTATTGGAGCATTGCCATATTTGTGAATCAATATGAAAATATGATCGACTTTGTTTACAGCCTGCCCATCAAGGCCGTGAATCGGGAAGGCGTCACAGGAAAAGGTTTAGAATATCAGTTCAACTGGACACCGACAAAATCTTTTTCATTTTCCGGTCAATTTGAATATTTGGATATGAAAGACCATGGCGGTGATCCTATCTTGTATCGTTCCAAACATAAAGGACAAATCTCTATTTCTCTGAAATCCGATTTGGCAGACCTTCGCTTTTCAACCCGCATCTGGAGTGACCAACAATACGACGATTTCTTGAGCCACGATTATGTGGTGGTGGGAGACAAGATCATTTTCCCTTTAGAGACGCTGCCCGCACAAGCCATCCCTGAAATGATTGTAAGTAAACAGATCAAATCTTACAAAGTATCTTTTAAAATTTCGAATCTTCTCGATACAAAATACGCGTTGATTCAAGACTACCCCATGCCCGGACGAACCTGGCATATGACTTTAACCAAATCCTTGTAACAAGAAGGACCTACAATGAAACTCATGAAAAACCTGCTTATTTTATAGCTCGCTACCGTAATGTTTATTGCAACAGCGTGCGAAGATGAAAAAGCCGAAACACCCCCAGAAAGTGCAACTATTTCTGGAACAATCACTTTTTCCGGCGATTGGCCAACCAAAGGAACTATTTACCTTTCTGTGCAAAATACATGGTATCCTGTTGATGCGCCTTATGCAACAACGACCATTTCAGAATCTGATGTAACCGCTAATGCTTATGCTTATTCTTTCACTGAAGTGGCATTTGGTACCTACGCTGCTATTTCAGTTTCTTGGTTAGATCCAGAGGATACGAATCCGGCAACCAACCAGCACATTAAAGTTGTTTACGGTGGAACAGCAGCTGCTTATTTTGCGGATGCGGACAGCATTACTGTCTCGGAAGATATTTATGAATTAACTGGTTTGGATTTTTCAGCCGCATTTTAGCCTGTTCCTAATTTGCCACGAAGGTCACTAAATATCACGAATGGAAAAAATTATCTCTTTCTTATTTTGTGCTTTTTGTGACGAATAACGAATCATTATGAGTCCCCACACCGCCCAAATTAAAACAAGCAAAACGGCCAGGATTTCTTGGTTGGTAGCAGGATGCATTTCTGTTTGTATTGGATTCATCGGAATCATTGTTCCCGGTTTACCCACTACCGTTTTTATGCTGATTGCAGCTGCTTGTTTTTACAGGTCATCCCAACGATTCTATGACTGGGTAATTTCACATAAACTATTTGGGCATTACGTTAAAAATTACCGTGAAGGAAAAGGAATGCCGAAACGAGCCAAAGTTGTGGCATTCCTTTTCATGTGGGGATTTGTTCTCTTCGCGGTGGCGTTTGGTATTCCAGATCATCCTCTCTGGGCCAAGATTCTTGCATCTCTCACCGCTACAACCGGCACAGGCTATATCGCTACCCTTCCGACTCTTTAATTTATTTTAAACACGGAATACAAAAAGAACTCCAAGTCGTTTTACTCTTTGTGAACTCTGTGCCCTTTGTGTTTGAACAAATCTACTGGTTCAATCGACCAAGACGACGATACTTTTCTTTATATTTTTCCCAAAGGTTTTTTTGTCGGTCGGTCAAATCTACTTCCCGTCCCTGGATGTAGGCTTTCATGGGATTAGTAGTCTGGATCAGTGGATGTGCATCCGCGATAAAGAAGGTGGCATCTTTACCGGGTTCTAACGAACCGACACGTTCATCAATTCCGAGAATTTCCGCAGCTGATAAGGTTATAGCGCGTATGGCTTCACTTTTTGGGAGTCCCCAAGCTGCAGCACGCATTGCTTCGTTAGGCAATGTTCTCACATGTCCATCAAAAGGATAACCGGGATCAGTTGAGATACAAAACCTTACGCCTGCTTCATGGAGCATAGCCGGGACTTTATAGGGTGTATGGATAGGTTCATACCGGCGCCATGGTGTGGTTTGCACACTCAAGAGAATCACAGGAATATTATGTTTCACCAGCAATTCGGGGTTTCGCCATGCGTCCCGCGCGCCAACAATGACAATATTGAAATCATGTTTATTAGCCCATTTTACTACCGCTTCTATCTGGCGAATATCATTGGCACGAACATGGATTGGCTCCTTATGAATAATAAATGGAATCATTGATTCCAGCCGAAGATCGGATTGCTGTTTCTGTTCCGCTTTCCGTTCTCTTACGGTCCTGCGCTGATGGTAAGCTTGTACATCTCGCACGAGTCGATCGATTTCCCGGACGGCTTTATTGTATTCGTCCCGTTGATCTTTTTCTTTCTTTTTGGCATCTTTCCGGAAATTGAAACGCATATTGGGCCAGTTCAGGTTCAATGCTGAAGGATGTTTCAGTGTGGCATCTTCCCAGGTCCAGCCATCCAGCATCATGACAGATGATTGACCTGAAATGCGTCCGGATGCTGGCGCAGAGTTCACGATCAATATTCCGTTGGAGCGAGTCACCGGAATCAAGTCTGAATCCGGATTATAACTCACATTCGCCCGCACATTTGGATTGATCTCACCGATCTCGGAATGATCATTGGTTTGTTTTACAAGACCAATTTCCGTTAAACCGATACGTGTATATCCGGCAATGTAACCGGGGACCACATGCATTCCATAAATGTCATAAACATCCGTTTCAGGGGATGGTTGGATCTGCTCGTCGATGGTAATGATCTTGCCATTGGCAAACAGGAGATCGTAGCCTTCAAGAATATCACCGGAAACAGTATGAAGCGTACCGCCTTTCAGCAATATCGGACGCTTCTGGTCGGTGCCGGGAATTTGGTCATTGGCAAATATAAAGGAAATGAATAGGAGTGATAAAATATGTCTCATTATTGCACCTCCCATCCCAGTAGATCTTTATCGCCGATCTCACAATTGTGTCCATGATGCGGTGTGTCACCATTGGGTTTCATTTCCTTTCCATCGGGTTTGGATGATGATGCCAGAATCTTTTGGATCAAATCCTGTCGGACTTTCGTGTCCCGTTCTTCCAATTGTGCATTTTCGTCCATGGAAAAATAGCGTTTTCCTTCGATCCATGTTTCCTGCACATGGGAATAAATAGAGAGTGGCGGTCCGTCCCATATTACAAAATCTGCATCTTTACCTTCTTCTAAAGAGCCGAACCAATTGTCGATTCGCAACTGTATCGCTGGATTAATGGTAACGAATTTCAACGCATCTTCTTCTTCAAGTCCGCCATATTTTACTGCTTTCACCGCTTCCGTATTCATTCGTCGAGCTAATTCATCATCATCAGAATTAAAAGAAACGAGAACACCATTTTTCGCCATGAGAGTTCCATTATAAGGAATGGCGTCAATCACTTCATACTTATATTGCCACCAGTCAGAAAAGGTAGAAGCGCCAGCGCCGTGTTCAGCGATCCGTTCTGCCACTTTGTATCCTTCAAGCACATGTTGGAAGGTGGCAATGGTGAATCCAAAATCTTCAGCGATTCGGGTCAGCATTAAAATCTCATCTTGTCGGTATGAGTGACAATGAAGGAGCCGTGTCTCTTCTAAAATTTCTGCCAATGCTTCCAATTCAAGATCTATTCTTGGTGGCACTTTTTTCCGCTGGGCTTTGGAGTTGCGATTATAGGTTTTATGTCGATGGCGATAGTCTTGCGCCGCGCGAAATGCATCTCGAATCACCTGTTCTACACCCATCCGGGTTTGCGGATAACGGGTCCCGGGCCAATTCGCCTGTTTTACATTCTCACCCAAAGCAAACTTGATTCCTTGTGGTGCTTTCTTGTACAAAAGTTCTTCCGGTCCGGATCCCCAGCGAAGTTTAATGACAGCATTTTGTCCACCGATGGGATTAGCAGATCCATGGAGCACATTGGCTGTAGTGAGTCCGCCGCCCAACTGGCGATACACATTAATATCATCGGCATAAAGCACATCACGAATTCGAACCTCCGCCGTTACGGCTTGGGCACCTTCATTGATTGAAGATGCAGCGGAGTGACTGTGGCAATCGATGAGTCCCGGGGTTACATATTTTCCGGTGCCATCAATCACAAGGGCGCTGCCTTGGGGGACTGTAATATCCGGCGCGACCTTATCTATTTTCCCATCCACAAACAAGATGTCCCAATCTTCCAGGATTCCTTTAGGTCCACAAGTCCAGATCGTGGCGTTATCCACCAACACCGCATTCGGCGCGATTAACGCACTTGATAATCCATAAGCACCTTCGGGAAAGAAGAGTGGCGCATCGCTGGCTACTTCCGGCTCCCGTGGTTTTGGTTCTTTCTTTTTAATCCGTTTCGCACTGAAAGGATAATTCTCGCCAGATCCATCATGAGCCAAACCGGAAATATCGTCCTTGACGATCTCCCCATTAAAGGCAAGTGCACCTTTGAATCCGAGAGACTTCCCATCAATGGTAAAACTGATGGATGTTTCATAAATATCTATGTCCCGGAGTTTGATCTTTTTTTCGCCTATCGTGATGGTGCCAATCAGTTTCCCGCCGAAAGATGGTTTCCCTTTTGCGCCATTAGCACCCTTCTTCGCTTTTTGCGTGGAAAATTCTAAGTCATATTCCTTGTTATGAATTGTCAGGGTCCATTTCCCCGCTAGAGTCACTTTGTGGCGCGGCGCCATGTAATGTTCTTCACCGGCGAGCCAGAGAGAAATGATTCGTGATTTGGGATCAAAATAATCACCGTCCGTCACCACAAGATTTGCCATATATCCGTACTGGATCTTTCCCAGTGTTTTACCTACACCCATGGCTTCTGCAGGGAAAGTGGTAAGTGCGGCCAGGGCCACGTCTTGGGGTAAACCTCGATCAATGATCTTTTGGAGATTGGATCGAAAATCAGTTTTCTTTTTCAATGGACTGGAAGAAAAGCAGAATTGTATCCCCGCATCATAAACCTTTTTGATATTGTCCGGTGCCATGTCCCAATGCTTCAATTGCTCTGTGGAATACTGCAGTGCGATGTATGGATCCGTTACTTTTGGCTTGGCAGGGAATTCCAGCGGAAAAATGAGAAAAGGGTTTTTTACTGCGATCTCTTCCAATCGGCGATATTCATATCCACTGCTCAAGATCCAGGGATTCAGGTTGAATTCATGGGCGATATTCAAAGCACGAAGTGCACCATGTTCTTCCTGAGTCATGAAGAGCATGGGACGATGATTTGCCCGAAATATTTCCAATGCCGCCAAGCCGGGATTCAATGGGATCGGCTCATTCTCATCTGGATATTTTTCAACAATGGCTGTGGATTTTCCGAACCATTCCGCATCATAGAGTGATTGGCGAATAAAAGCGATGATTCCCAACAGTGAGTGGGGATAAGGCTCACCCCATCCACCGGTCTTAAATGTCATGACTTGTGCCACATCCTTTGAAACGGACACATTCTCTTTATTTAAGACCACCAGATCCGACTTTCCTTTGAAGATGCCTTTTTCCGGCACCACATGGGCCGCGGTGATCCCTATAGATCGGAGCGCCTTCAGGTCCTTGTCCTTGATCTTCAGGTCATCCTTGGCGCGATATTCAGAACGCATCCTGTTGTTCCAGTGGTCATCGGGACTTTTAACCTTTTCATCTTTTTTAACTTCCAGCCAGCCATCAATGAATCCCGCATACACATTGGCACCTTCCAGGTCAATCTCGTAGGCATCGCCGGGAATTTGAATATAGCGGCCGACCTTTTCGATCTTACCATGACGAATAATAATGGTTCCATCCTTAATGAATTCTCCGGGTTCCGTGTGGATCATGGCATGGGTCAGCGCCCACACGCGCGGTGTATTGGAATGAATATCTTTCACCGGTTCGGTTTGTGAAACCGCGAAAGAAAAAGTAAAAAGAAAGATGAACAGTTTTTTCATTAAAAATTTGGTCCTTTCAGTTGGTACTTCTCAATAAAATCTGTGACATATTTATAGGTGTCTTCAACATCATCAGAAATGTGAAACAATTTAAGGTCTTTTGGTGAAATGGTACCCGCTTCAACGAGGTAATCCCAATTGACCACATTTCCCCAAAACTCTTTTCCGTACAAAACGATGGGCAAGCGCTTTTTGATCTTTTGGGTCTGAATCAATGTCAGGCATTCCATGAGTTCATCTAGGGTGCCAAACCCACCGGGCCAAACAATCAGCGCTTTTGCCAAGTACAGAAACCAAAATTTACGCATAAAAAAGTAATGAAATTTCATATCGAGATCATCTGTGATCCATTCATTTCCGGATGATTCAAAGGGCAGAGAAATGGTGAGTCCAACATTGATCCCACCTGCTTCTGCAGCACCGCGGTTGGATGCTTCCATGATGCCGGAACCGCCGCCAGAACAAATAATGTATCGACGTTTGGTTCCCTTAAGTCCTTTGCTCCATGTGGTGAATTTGCCGGCCAGTATTCGGGCATCTTCGTAATACCGACTCATTTTCAAATCAGACTTTAACCGCTTAATTGTTTGCTCATCCGCTTTCTTGGGTGCATTGTCCAAAGCGGTTTGAGCATCTTCTCGGGATAGGGTCCGGGCGGAGCCGAAAAACACAATGGTATCCGCGATCTTTTTTCGCTGAAGCCGTTGAAGCGGCCCGTAATATTCTGATAAAATTCGAACGGATCGACCTTGGGGACTTCCTAAAAAGCCAGGGTTATAATAGAAGCGTTCCTTATCAACAATTTTGGACATTCATTTTATTCCTTTAAAAATCAGACACGGAAAGTAATCCATTTTCCATTCGAAGAAAAGATAGGATTGTATTAGAAAAGCATACAAATAATTCCTAATTCCAAAGGGAATTGATGGGATATCAAAGAAGGTGAATACTCTATTATTCATCGCAGTAGAAACTCGACTTATTGATTCTTGCCAACCTTAAAGACCTTGTATTTGTTTATTGTTTGACCGAATTCAATCTTGGTATTTTCCACGGATGGACAATCGCCTATTATTGATTGGATTATTTCTTTTTTCCTGTGGCTCGCCGCCACCCATACCGGTTATGATGCCCCCCACAAAAAAGTCCCACCCAGAGTTGGTTCAGGAAACGCTCTTTTCTCGTGGGTATATGTCCGGGTATGAGATCTGGGAATTTCTGCGGGATAATCCATCTGAGAATGATGTGATTGATACGTTTGGGCTTCCGGATTCAGTGTGGTTAGACGATGTTGAATCAACGAAATTCCTTTATTATTTTATTTCTGAAATGCAGGATTACAACACCATCGAGATCAGTACAAAAACCGACAGTGTTTCCGGTTTTGAATGGGATTAAACTATGTCAAATAAAAAACTGCTTAATTACGCCGATTATTTAAAACTGGAGACTATTCTGAACAGCCAGGATTTGAAAAGTGCAGAACGGGGTACACCCGCTCACGACGAAATGCTTTTTATCATTATACACCAAGTCTATGAACTCTGGTTTAAACAGGTGCTTCATGAATTGGATTCTGTCTTGGATGTGTTCGGTCAGGATTCCGTGGATGAGTCGAATGTGAGTCTTGCTGTCTCCAGATTGGATCGGATCATTGAAATTCAAAAAGTATTGATTGATCAAATTCGTATTCTGGAAACTATGACTGCCATGGATTTCCTGGAATTTCGAGATGATTTATTTCCGTCATCCGGGTTCCAGAGTGCACAGTTTAGGGTGCTTGAAAATAAATTGGGTCTCCAGCCCAACGAAAGAATTAATTATGGAAATCAGGATTATAAAAATCCATTATTGGAATCTGGAAAGCAAGTTGTAAAAAAAGCTGAAAGCGAAAAATCTTTATTTGATCTACTGGAAACGTGGTTAGAGAGAACTCCATTTCTGTCTTTTGAAGGGTTCAATTTCTGGGAACGATACAGCGATGCAGTTCGATCCATGCTCCAGAAAGAAGATGAAACCATAAAAAATAATCCGAACCATTCAGTTGAAGAGATCGAGTATCATCTAAAAGAGCATGATAGAGCAGTTGATTCTTTCGAAGCTATGATTAATCCTGATAAACATAATGAATTAATTGAGAAAAAGAAAAAAAGATTATCTCATAAAGCCACCCAAGCGGCTCTTCTTATTTTTCTGTATCGGGATGAACCCATTCTTCATTCGCCCTATAATTTGTTATCCCGACTCATGGATGTGGATGAACTTTTCACAACTTGGCGTCAACGCCATGCTTTAATGGTACGTCGAATGATTGGTGCAAAGATTGGAACCGGTGGATCTTCCGGACATGCCTATTTACAAAAAACGGCCGACCGACATAAAGTATTTGGTGAACTAGCTGACCTTTCCACGTTTTTTATTCCAAGATCAGCGCTACCGGAATTGCCGAAAAATATTAAGAGGAATCTTGGGTATTTTTTTAATAGGTAACTTGAAACTTGAAACTTGGAGGTGGAATTATCATGAAAAAAATAACAGATTTAGATGTATCAAGTTTCACACTCGTACAAACTCTATGATTAGAATTAAACAATGAATTTATCCTTTAACGACAAACACGCCATCATTTGCGGGAGTACGGATGGCATCGGAAAAGCATCAGCACTTCTCATGGCGGAACGCGGTGCTTCAGTAACGTTGGTTGCACGGAACCAAGAAAAGTTAGACCAAACATTATCAGAACTTTCAACGAATCACGGACAAGTCCATTTTTCATTGTGTGCTGATTTTGATAATCCGAATCAATTAAAAGAGAAAATTACGGGCTACATGAAAGTCATTGTAGGTCAAGCGAATATATTGGTGAATAATTCCGGTGGTCCTCACGGCGGCGCGCTCATTGATGCGGAAGAAGATGAATTTCGCCTTGCATTTGAAAGGCTGTTGATCTGTAACCAGATCATGGCCAAAGCAGTGGTTCCGGGCATGAAAGAATTGGGCGAGGGACGAATCATTAATATCATTTCTACATCGGTTCGTCAGGTGATTCCGGGATTGGGTGTGTCCAATACAATCCGCGGTGCCGTAGCCCAATGGGCGAAAACGCTGGCCTTGGAATTAGGCGAATTCGGGATCACGGTGAATAATGTTCTCCCGGGATATACGAATACTGCGCGACTCCAATCTCTCGCAGAATCTAAAGCAAAGTCCATGGGCGTTACGCCGGAAGAAATAAATGAAGCGTGGAAAAATAATACATCCTTGCGACGGCTGGGAGAGCCAGAGGAAATCGCCAGCGCTGTAGCATTTTTAGCGAGCGCTGCAGCCAGTTATATTAATGGCCATGATATTTCCGTGGATGGCGGACGATTTGGTGCTTGATGGAAAAACGGATCGAATTCGAGCAAATAACATCTCTTGATCCGGACTGGGTTCGCGAACAGATTGATCATTTTATGGAAGAGGATATTCCTGATGGCGATGCAACCACACAGGCTACAATCACTGAATCTGCTCCCGTCATTTCGAATATGCTTGCTGCGGAACCATTCGTTTTTTGTGGAGAATCCATTATACCTTATTGTTTCCCGGAACCCTGTTTAGTGGATGTGAAAAAAAAAGATGGTGAATGGGTGCAGTCTGGAAATACTTTGGCAATCATTACGGGTCCTGCGGGTCCAATTCTCACTTATGAGCGTGTTACCCTGAATTTGATTCAGCGCTTGTGTGGCATCAGTACGGAAACGAAAAAATATTGTGACTTGGATCTGCCTGATCATTTCAAGGTCATGGACACGCGAAAAACAACGCCGGGACTCCGAAAATTTGAAAAATATGCAGTGTCTATGGGTGGCGGTTGGAATCATCGGCTGGATCTGACTTCCGGGATATTAATTAAAGACAATCATCTCCAAGCCGCAGGAAGTGTCAAAGCAGCCATAGAGCAATCCCGTGACCAAAACAGTAATAATCTACCAATTGAATTGGAAGTGGATACTTTGGATCAACTCCGGGAAGGATTGGAAATGAATGTGGACGGATTTCTCCTGGATAATATGAGTCCTGAAACTGTGAAAAAAGCTGTTGGAATTATCAGAAGTGTGTCAAATGGAGAATCGATATTTGTGGAAGCCAGTGGTGGAATAAACTATGGTTCATTGGAATCTTACGCATGGACGGGCATTGACGGCGTTTCTATGAGCGCCATTACGGCGCAAGCATCTGCGGTAGATATCAAACTGGAATTTGAATAGTGGAAAAACTCTATAATTTTATCAACGGCGAATTTGTCCCGCCAAATTCCAATCAGTATTTAGATGTTTATGAACCTGCAACAGGTCAAGTGTATGCCCAAGTTTCAGATTCGAATTCGGATGATGTTGAACAAGCTTATCAGTCTGCCCAATCTGCTTTTAAGAATTGGTCAGGATTATCTGTAAAAGATAGAGCAAACTATTTATATAAAATCGCAGATGGCATCGAATCTCGATTGGATGAATTAGCTGAATATGAATCTCGGGATACAGGGAAGCCAATTTCCCTGGCAATGTCCGTTGATATTCCACGAGCCGTATCCAATTTTCGGTTCTTCGCGGATTATGGCCAATCGTTCAATTTTGAACAGGAACTGACAAGTGAAGTTTCTTTTAATAAAATTAATCGTTCACCTTTGGGCGTGGTGGGGTGTATTTCACCCTGGAATCTACCCCTTTATTTATTTTCATGGAAAATTACCCCTGCATTTATTGCCGGAAATACAGTGATAGCAAAACCGTCAGAA
>DQOT01000285.1 GCA_015658495.1 Fidelibacterota bacterium
AAATGCAAGGTCACCTGTTCCTGGCTTTTTGCAAAAGATGTGGTGGAATCCGGGAAGTATAATACAAAAGATGCTATTGATTTCTGGGATATGACCAATAAACAGGATTGGTATATTTCAGAATTATCCCAATTGGGAATCCAGTCCAAAAAATATTCTCCTGCACCGTATTCAGGGCAGGAAAGTTTGCTGGCGGCTTTTGATCGATATTATTTAAGCGAATTGAATTCATCCACCTGAGATAGTTCATGTGAATGAACAGGTTACGCCTCGTTATTGGCGTGGGGATATTTTAACCGGGTACTCTGACTGATGTAATGTGCTTCCTCATTTTACCTATATTTTAAATAAAAAAATTCTGATGCTCCCGAGCCTTGTCCGGATTCCCCAATTATTTTCTTCCTTGTTCGGACCTGAATTTTTGAAGGGTAATATTGGTGCGCAATTTAATTTGCCCTTGTTTTAAAAATAGATTCATGATAGGATCAAGTTTCCCTTTCATCACATTCAAGATCGAGTTCTTTTCTGAAAACACATATCTTACAATTAACATTTCAACACAATTATTAATTGGAACACCCTATGGAATCTTTAACAGTCATTTACATCGGAATCATTATTTATCTGGCAGGGATGTTGGGCGTAGGTATTTATGCCAGTAAAAAAATATCAGGGACTGAAGATTTTCTTGTAGCAGGAAGGCGCCTACCCCTTTGGCTTTGCACGGCTGCATTAACTGCCACTTTTTTTGGAGGTGGAACCATTATGGGTGCCGGTGGTGCTGCCTACAAAAAAGGATTCCTGGGCGTAATCGCAGATCCATTTGGAGCAGCCCTATGTTTGTTCCTGGCTGGATTATTTTTTATTCGTATTATGAGACGGATGCGGCTCACAACAATTGTGGATTTTTTTGAAATTCGATTTGGGAAAACATCGGGGTTAATTGCATCCATTATTATGCTATCTGTCTATATTGGCTGGACCGGGTCTCTTCTTGTTTCCCTGGGATTTATCCTTCATACCATAACTGGAATCTCGACTAACACGGCAATCGTTATTGGGACAGTCATTGTTTTTATTTATACCATGGCCGGCGGTATGTGGGCTGTTTCACTCACAGACTTTTTTCAAATCATCATTGTAATAACCGGCCTGGCAGTGATTTTACCCATCGTCATTTCGAAAGTGGGCGGGTTTTCTACCCTTGTTTCCAGTTTGCCGGAAGACAGCTTTCGAATGACACCGAAAGAGGGTGGATCCATTGAATGGCTGAATTATGTCCGGGCCTGGATGGTGATTGGGCTTGGAAACCTTGCAGGACAAGATCTGCTGCAACGATCACTTTCTGCGAAGAATGAAGAAGTGGCTCAAAATTCTGCATACCTGTCATCAGTCATTTATTTAGTATTTGGTATTATTGCAGTTCTAATTGGCATGGCGGGGAGTTTATTGATTCCCGGGTTGGAAAATCCGGAATTGGTCATCCCGAAATTAGCCATCAATTATTTACCGCCTGTTTTAGCTTCCCTTTTTATCAGCGCACTTCTGGCAGCAGTCATGAGTAGTGCCGATAGTTCAATCCTGGCCTGTTCAAGTGTCCTTGGGAAAAACTTACTCCCCTGGGTATCGAAATCTGATTCTGATCGAACTATTCTAAAATGGACCCGAATATCTGTCCCTATTTTTGCCGTACTATCTATGATGGTGGCATTATTTGTGGGCGAGGTCTATACCTTACTGCTTGATTCATTCAGTATTTTATTGGTTGGACTTTTTGTCCCCCTTACCGCAGGAATCTGGTGGCCCAAGGCAAATACGACAGCTGCCTTAAGCGCCATGGTTCTTGGATCTGTATCATGGATCGCTTTCAAATTTATTACCCCCGGGATTCCTTCAGACATGATTGGATTGGGTGTTAGTATTGGGGCCATGGTACTTATAACATTATTTACTAAAGACAAGGAAGTTGCAAACCCCATCAAGGATGTGGATGGAAATATTCTTCCCTATTCTGACAGGCTGGGAACTCTTTCTCTTTTTTACCAGGAAAAATAAAAACTAGGGTGCTGGATTTATTGTATGGGAATGGACCAACTGGGCTTCATTATTGGCATGTGGATATTTTAATCGGGCACTTTGACTGATGGAACGTGCTTCTTCATCCGGTTTATATTTTAAATAATAATTGGGTAAAGTCCCAAAACAGCCACTAAATGTATAGTCCTTCTAACTGTTTCATAATGAGTTTTTTCTGGTTTTCAATTTTATCATTTCTATGATTGTAACGCCAGACAT
>DQOT01000271.1 GCA_015658495.1 Fidelibacterota bacterium
AAACTCAAGATGGGTTTTGTAAACCTTATCGCGTATAGTACCGGGCTGGTAGCAGTAGGTGGAGAGGGGGCGGCTTGCAGTGATTGAAGAATCCAACTGCCGCAGACTCCCGCTGGCAGCATTGCGTGGATTTACAAACAAAGACTCATTGTTTTCTTCTCGTGTTCTGTTGAGGGATTCAAATCCCATTTTGGAAATAAATATTTCCCCCCGCACTTCAAGCAGATCAGGACTTGATAATTCATCTGTTCTTAACCGCAGGGGGATACTCTGGATTGTTCGAAGATTCTGAGTGATATTTTCTCCGGTAAATCCATCTCCGCGAGTTGAACCTGAAGTGAACATGCCATTTTCGTACACTAATTCTATCCCGATGCCATCCAGTTTTGGTTCAGCGACATATTCAATTGTTTCATCCGTTTCTATCTTTTTTTTTATTCGTTTATCAAAGGCTCTGATTTCTTCTTCGTTCATTGCATTTTCTAATGATAACATGGGCAATTGATGAGGGATAGACTCAAAGTTTGATAACGGCGGAGCACCAACTCTTTGAGTGGGTGAATCAGGGGTAATCAGGTCAGGGCGTTGTTTTTCCAAATGTTCAAGTTCACGAAGGAGCCGGTCGTATTCGTCATCCGAAATGATGGGATCCTCCAATACATAGTAACGGTAATTGTGGTTCACGAGCTGATCCCGTAGAGACAGGATTTGGTTTTTCGTATCCATCAGTGATCAGAATTCTTTTTTATAGTATTCAACGGGATTAATCAGTTTGTGTATAACAGGTTTGATAACCCCATTTTTATTAATGGGTGTTGCAAAAATTGAATAGTTTTTCAGGCGAACAACAAAAAAATACTGGAGAAGTAAACCGGAGAAAACAGCAGGGTCATACCGGACAGAATAGCGTCCCCGGTTCAATTTCATGGGGATTTCCTGGTATCGGCTGGTTGTGTCGGTTCTTATAAACAGGCTCACAGATTCCAGGCTGTCTTCAGGGAAATGAACGAAAAGTTCTAAATCATATACCCGGCCCTGAAACATGATTTCTTCCGGGTGATGGATAATTCTAACTGTTTCCAGGAAACTCTCAACGGGCAGTTTTTCGATCGTATCTGATGGTTCAGATGATAATAAAAAAATGGAGAGAAGTATAAATACCGACAAGTAATTAGACCTGTTTTTGATTTACATAATGGTCAACATAGGATTTAATTGAAAATTGTTCAAGTCTATTCATTTTAAAGGAGGAATGTACATAATTTCCTTTTTCATCCAGGCTGTATAGGGAAGAATAATAATCACGATTTTCAGAAATATTTTTTATGGCTTTAACTAATTCTTTTGCATCGTCGTCAGTATTATAAATTCCAAAAGATGCCCGGACCATTCCCGACTTAAGTTTAAAAGCATCCTCAAAATTCTCCTCATTTATTTTTATTGTGGCTTCCAAAAGATCATCCAGGATCATTTCTTTTACATAAGGGTGAGCGCAAAAGCACTCATTCCGAACGGCAATATTGTGGTAATCATTCAAAATTGCCGCTACAAGGCCGTGATCTATATCCTTGATATTAAAAGAAACACAAGCTGATCGAGGGCAGATGGAATAGTCAGTTTCACCGTAGATATGCACATTGGGAATTTGCTTGATCTGTTTTAACGTATTATTAATCAATTGGGATTCTACTTTATAAATAAAACCCATTCCAATGGTATCAAGGACTTCCAGAACAGCAGCCAGACCGATAGCGCCTGCAATGTTTGGAGTGCCTGCTTCTTCACGGGTGGGAAATTCTTCTGAAATGGTGTATCGATCGAGAAAGACATTGTCAACCATCCCTCCACCCACTTCCTCCGGTTCAATATCCCGAAGGATGTCTTTTCGGCAAATAACAGCACCGGGCGATCCAGGTGCATAGGTTTTATGTCCGGAAAATATAAAGGCATCTAAATTTCGATTTGAATTTTTATGTCCACTAATTTTTACAGGTAAATGAGCAATCATTTGGGCACCATCTACTATTATGAACGTATCATGATCATGGGCTAATTCGGCAATATCATAGATCGGGTTGATAATTCCGGTTACATTACTGACCCCTGTCACTGCAACATATTTGATCTTTCCGCGATTGGTTTTCAAGACATTTTCCAGATAATCCAGGTTTATGCAGCCGGGTTGGCCATCGTGATTATCTAAAGGAATGTGGATGACTTTTTGGGAATATTTTCGATGGGGCAGGTCATTTGAGTGATGTTCCATAAGTGATATGATCGCTATTTCCCGTTCGGGATGGTACTTACGGAAGACCCGGGCAAGCCTGTTTATCCCAGCGGTACTTCCACTTCCTGTGAAAAAACAGGTGTAAGTTTCTTGGTCAGCCTGCAGAAATGATAACACGCGGTCATGTGCCCATTGGTATTCCTGGGTCGATATTTTAGCAGAAAAATGAAGCAAACTATGAGTATTGGCATAGTGATTATAAAATTCCCGGATTGCAGCGTGGGCGGCGCCCATCATGAGAGTAGATGCAGTTGAGTCAAGATAAACACGGCGGGTTTTTCTTCCATCGGCCAAGGTATACATTGTATCGAGACCAATAAAATCTTCTTGGATCTTTTGAAATAAATCCATCATTTTATCTTAAGTAAAAATAGTAACATCT
>DQOT01000259.1 GCA_015658495.1 Fidelibacterota bacterium
ACAATTTAAAAATATTCAATATAGGTAATCTTGATCTCCCGTTTGAAATAATCCACTTTTTCATCATCAAATAACAGGTTGTTCAAATCCAATTCTAAATGAAGTGATTCCACAAATGACCAGCGGACAGCCGCGTTCAAGTATCCACCTTTATTGATGGACATATTTTTCGCTGTCATATCGTTTTCATTCAGTGCGCAGTTGTATTCCAGCAAGAGGGAAAATTCAGGGTTCAATTCAATGTCAATCCCAAAAAATAGATTGGGGTCAGAATCGCCATCAGCAGTTTCAGTGAAATTATAATTGATACCGGAATGGAGTCCCATATTCCCAAAAGGCGACTTCCAATTCTTTGACGCAGCCAAGTAAGCTCCAAATGCTTTAGTATCGTATCGTTTCAAAGAATCTTCAGTATGATAATTCCCAAAACCTTGTGTATTGATCCCAAATGCAATGCCGGGCATGGACATATTCTCATCAATAACGAGATATTTCACTTTCGCTTCCGGACGGGGATACCATCTTAAACTGTCATCGCCAATCAGGTTTGGTGACCCATATGACAATCCAAATTGAAATCGATCCGTGATGCCCGCACTTAACCCCAGGATCATACCGCCCTCATCCTGGATGCGCATATCCATGGAAAAACTTCCCCGGGCCAATGTCCCGGCTGTGGGAATCGTGATCAGATCGGTCGGTGGTGGGTATTCCTGCCCAAAAACCAAAGCGACGAAAAGAATGAATGAATTGTAATTGAGTTTGCTCATGGTGTCTTGATATGAATTGCTTTAGGATAAATTACATCACCCACACGGGAGGTCAAAGAACGGACACGGTGGAACGGAACCGTTAAAATATCTCTCTCGTTTTCCATCCTGAATTTGATACCGTTGTCCGTCATATCCACAAAATCCACCATGAGCCTGTCCCCGGTTACCATGATAAGTTCATCCCATGTTGTTCTGGGAATAAAAGCCCCATGGGGTACAATGATGCGACTTTCTTTGATCTCCCTGGCAATAATATCAACCTCATCCAGTGTATTATGTGAGCGGGGCGGCGGCGTCTTATAAAGCTGGTCACTCGGGGCCTGGTCAATGGCAACGTGTGAGATCAATGCATCATCATGCCCAAATTCCCAGATTTGAACCACTGCATGAGATTGGATAAACTCAGTCAAAAGATCAAATTTATATTTAAAGCGTCGAATTATCCGGGCGGATGGAAGATCTCTCCATCGCTCTTCCTTTAAACTTCCAAGATAATCATAATCTAATTCAACCTGGCCATATTTCTGTCCATCCACTGTTTCAAACACAATCTTAGAAATTTGGATACCATCCTGAATAGTAAAATAAGTACGCTGATCGGTAAACGTTAAGGGTTCATTTCTTGCAAAACGCCATGCGCGAAATTCCTGACTCCACGGTTCATTGTCTCCAATGACTGTCAGGTTCAGGTATTTCCATTTATCGGTATATTCCCCCCGTTCGATGAGTTTACCAGTCTCATCATATTTAAGCATTTCCCGTTTTTCAATGTTGCCTTTTGCCGTAATTCGTTCGATCTTAATAGGAAGATCCTTTTCATTATAACTCACGGTAAGATGAGCCACCCCACGCCGACTCGTGGACATCATAGAGAGATTGGAAAGGAAATTATGGTCGTCTTGAAAATATCGTACATAAGCCACATCCAGCTGGGCGACAGCAATCTGCATTGTTAGCAGTAGCACACCATAGCGAAATAAATTTATCATGGCTTAAATCTCCAAACCACTGGACGATGGTCTGAAATTAATTCATCGTAGTTAGAAATATAATCTCCAAGTCGCATTGTTTGCACATCTCCGCTGCCAGCCTCATCAAAAAGGTCGCTGGATATTAAGATATGATCTATAAAGCTGGGATATCCTGGATATGAATCGAAAACATCGGATTCTGCATTTGCCAGGTCCCAGGTCATAAAACTGAAATTTAATGTGTCGTTTAGAAAGATAGTGAAAGAATTTACACTTGGGTTATCCGATATATCATCATTCCAATCTCCCACAACAATCTGGTTCACAACACCTGCCGCTGAAGATTCCAACAGGTAGCTATAGAGCAACTCTGCAGACGCTACACGACGGTTGAAACCATTGTTACAACATTTTAAGTGAAGGTTAATGAGTGTAAAATCGATTGATTTATCCCCTAAAAATGTCATCTCTGTTCGTAATGGCGGGCGAGATGCAAATTCATAAGAATAATCAGAGAAAAGGTTGGTTTGATTTCGAAGGGTAATTGATCCTGATCTGTAAAGAATGGCTAAATTCAAATATTCAGTAACAGTTGAGTATACGATATTATAACCGTCTAATCTTTCTGCTAATTGCATGAATTCAGACTCACTACTAATTTCCTGAAGACAGTAAATATCAGCATTCAAGATTTTCAATATAATAGCAACCGAGTCAATTGTTTGCTGACCCGCTTTGGGAAAATTCTCTATGTTCCAAGTGACAATTTCAATACCATCCTCCCAATTTAGATCAGGTAGAGAACTGTTGATTGCTGAATAATTAGTCTCATCCTCCGTAGGTACTGCGCATGAAATGAAAACTCCCGTTATAAGAACTGGGAAAAGACTCCTTATCATAGATCTAATCTAGGGGCAATGAGAGCAGAATCGGTCGATGGTCTGAAATCGAATTTTCATATACATCCCAACTACCCATCCATTCATCAATATTGACGGAACGAACGGTGCCGTTTGAATCAAATAACTCAAAAAATCCTTTACCAATCAAAATATGATCTAAAAAACTAGGCCAAGTCGGATAGGATTGTTGGCTAGGATCATCTGCGATCAGCTCTGTCACAAACAAAAAATGTTCTCTATCATCCATAAAAGGGCTAAAAGATTGATAAATCCCCTCATCCTGGATCTGGTCATTTCAATCGCCAACCACAATGATTTTATCCATACCGATATCCATCC
>DQOT01000223.1 GCA_015658495.1 Fidelibacterota bacterium
GATTATAGGCGGTACTGTCGGTTAATGCTTGGGAAATAATATTCAATGACGCGTCTGCGTATTCATCTTTGATTGATTTTCCAAAAGTTTGTGATAGTATGAGTGTTGCAATAAGTAAAATTTTCAATTTCATGTTATTCCTTTTTTTCTTATCCAATAATTCCAATGATTTCATACAGCATAAGATAAATGTCCATTAATCCAATAGATTCATCACCATTCAGGTCGCCAACTTCAATTTCTAATTCTGATGGAATTCCATTTCCACCCATAAAATCTGCCATGATCATAAGATCATGGATATCGATTTTACGATCAAAATTAATATCACCCATCATTGTTTGAGAACTTTTCCAATCCCAGTATAAAGTGAAAAGTGAATCAATCGGACTTAAGTTCGTTGGACAGGATTGAACATTGATATCCATAAAAAAGGAATCATTTTCATCTTCTGATTTTGCCATTCGGATAAACGCAGAAAGTGCTGGCGTGCCATAAGGTAAGCACCGTGTATCAGCGCCTGGTACATTTGCTGCCAAAAGTGCTGCTATTAATTTTTCATCGAGGGTTCCGTATGTGGAGGTGAATGCAATTTCCATACTATCCAATATTTCCTGTCCAAGCAGGATATTTCCCTGGATAGCATAAGTCTGTCCAAGGATATGATTTTTATAATCAAAACAATTTTCCCCTGTAAATCCTGCACTTCTTCCGTCATCTATAAGGTCGATAATTCCATATTGACGTATGGAAGGATTATTTTGTGCATCATTTTCAATGAGCCAATCAATGATTTCTTCGGGAGAATATCCCAGATCCATGAGAGATGATGCTGAATCTTGATTCGATTGATTCCAATAGGATTGCGTATGGATTGCCCCGACCCCTGGGTGAATATCACTAATGATGATTGAACCGGCAATACAGGACGCGCCTGCACTACCCACCTCACCTGTAGCCGGATTCACCGCAACAATGGAAAAGGTGTCTTGCGAGACCAATATGCAGGTGGTGGAAATGATTAAATAAAAAAGGAGACGCTTCACTTGATATCGATTTTAAATAAATGAGAGGAGGAATTTAATACTTCAAGAATCGACGGGTGATGAAAGAAAAGGAAAAGGGAAGCGCGTCATGGGATATGAGGGCTTCCCTTTTTAGGAGGTAACACAGTAAACTTTTGTCTTGGTGAATACTACAGGATTTCTTAATAAAAAAATGTGAGATATGTCACAAGATTCAATCTTCTTTTTCAATAAATGAAATAATCTCACTAGCTACATCAATTCCTGAGCAAGCTTCGATTCCTTGTAAACCGGGAGGTTACGAGTAAAATGGGGGAATTCTCTTGGGAAAAGTAAGGCTTATCCGCCTTCTCGATGTGTGGAGTCTACGAGGTGATCCAGGGGCGGTAAATTGATGATTTCCCTGCTGAAATAATCAGCAATAGTCGAAATAATATTACTGATGCTGATCAGTCCAACTGGTCTTCGATCATCATCAACAATTGGGACGTGACGAAAACCGCCAATATGCATTTTATTCAACGCGTATGCCAAGGGGTCTTCTGGTGATAAATATTCGGGATTATCTGTCATGAATTCTTCTACGGTAACCAAGTCCAGGTCGAATCCCTTCCCGGTGACTTTAAGTAAAATATCCCGCTCCGTGAGAATGCCGGACAAAGTACCATTATCAACGATCAAAAGGCAATTCTGTTTTTTCTGCTGAAGATGATTAAGGGCATTTTTCATGTTGGTGCCTACTTCGGCAGTAAGAGGTGCTTCCAGACCCAAGGATGATATAGGATCTTGGATGCGAACCGCTTCTTTCATTTCGGGTTCATCCCCAGATGATTCGAGACCTTCTACCCATTGTTCTTCGTCTTCCGAATTGATATGAAAATCAAAATACATGAATCAGAATATAGAAGGTCAATTCATTAAAATCAATACTCTTAATCATGAGTCGATTTTGGCTCGATGATCACTGCTGTACCATAGGCAAGAAATTCAGCCATACCTGACATGATTGTAGATGTGGTAAAGCGCATACAAACTATGGCATTTGCTCCCAATTCCTCGGCTTCAGCTTTCATGCGATCCAAAGCTTGCTCTCTTGATTCTGCAAGCATTTTTGTGTATTCATGTACTTCGCCACCAACAATATTTCGGAGGCCTGCTAAAATATCAGTCCCGATATGCCGGGCTCTTATGGTACTCCCCTGCACTAATCCAAATGTTTTTTTAATTCGATGATCTTCAAATTGGTCTTGCGTTGTAATAAACATCTGTTATTTCTCTACATTTTTTGAATAATATTTATCTTCCTCATTGGTAAAGCGGTCAACCAATACCAGGATAAACAGTGAAACAACACCGGTGGCAAGTGCGATCTGAATCCATAAAAAAGAGGGTTGAAATAAATCGACCCAAAGATTCAGGATCTGGATGAAAAAGAGCCCGAAACCGGAATAGCCTACAATTCTTAATATGAGTCTGATCGTATCCATAACTGAAAGTTACATCGCATTCGTTTTAAATATGAAAAAAAGTCGGGGTGGGGAGATTCGAACTCCCGGCCTCGTCGTCCCGAACGACGCGCGCTAACCGGACTGCGCCACACCCCGAATTTTCATAGCAGAAATTTGAGAATAAAGAATCCACCTATTAATAATGCGGTGAACGCCATCGCTAGCAAATTAAAATATTTTTCAATGAATTTCCGAATCGATTCACCAAACTTTTTGATCAATCCCGCCACCAGGAAAAAGCGGGCACTTCTGCTCACGACACTTGCTAAAATAAAGAGTGGGAAATTAATATGAAAGGCACCAGCACTAATAGTGAACAGTTTGAAAGGAATCGGGGTAAACCCCGCCGTAAATACGATCATGAAATTATAGTCATCATACAGGGATTTTATTCTTTCGAAACCCTGATGGGAAAACCCCGGAATGTGGTCAAAAAAGAATTGAGCGAACGCTGAAAAGGAGTCACCTGCTCCCCACCATGCCCACTGGCCAATACCATATCCAATCATGGCACCCAATATGGATCCTGCACTACAGATCAAAGCAAATCGGAATGCTTTCTTACGTTTTCCCAATGCGAGAGGAATGAGTAATACATCAGGCGGAACCGGAAAGAAAGAAGCTTCTGCCGTGGACATTATGCCCAGTGCTGCGGGACCCGAGGGTTTATCCGCCCAGGATAAGACCCAATTGTATAATTTCCTTATGTTTTTCATCAACGTTAATCGTGGTAGAAAACTCCAATTGCAGACATGATCTCCCGTTGAAACGTTCTGCCAGCGGGACGATTCAATAATCGGCTGTCAGCCACCATGGCACTGGATCCGCCGCCATCCAAGTTCAAAGCTTCGACACAATTGAACTGTTTCATCAAGATTGCCAATTCTTCCAGGTAAACACCACGACTGTCAGGTTGCCGCCCATCAACCACCATGAGGATCAGTTCATAATCTTTTGTGTATCCAATGGCTGACCGTGGCTGCACACCAGCAATGGGTGTGTTGAAAAATACTTCTTCTTCCACGGTAACATCGATATTTCCATTTGAGATTAAAACCGGTCCGGCATGGATAGCATCTCTCACGTTCCAGAATTTCGCCTGGGTGAATGTGAGTGAATCCTCGGGTAATCCAGGTCGATTTTGGAGAGGTTCCCGCCATTCAAAGATGGAATCATTTTTCGTGGAACACCAGGCAATATCAACGGTACCATCGTTTTTAATTCCAAAAGCACCGCGATTGATGTAATACCGCGATTGATCCCGAATCACCGACGAACTGGCAGGTTCTTCCAATTTACCATTTGTCTTCAGTAAGCCAACATGTTGGGTGGGATTTTTATCAATCAAAAAATACCCGCCATTCAGGACGATTCGGGCACCGGAATTTTCAAGAAAATGAAGAGGTGTTTCTTTTCTGTCTGTATCGGTGGATGACAGTACGCTGGCTGAAATACGATCTTGGGATAAATCAACCCTTGCTGCCCAGGCTTTGAGAGGCATGCTTTTATTGAATCCTTTATAGAGGATAATGCCTGCAGGAAGATCCAGGTCAAATTTAGTCCAATTCATTTGGATCTCTTTTTTTCGGGCAATGGGATTGCAGGCAATCATCAATGCCAGTATTAACAAAGAAATATTTCTCAAAAGATTAGTTCAGTATGGATAGATTTATGATCTGGAATTGTTTCGATCCAATAACATTCCCAGCAACATCCTGAACATCCACGC
>DQOT01000263.1 GCA_015658495.1 Fidelibacterota bacterium
AAAGAATGGAATAAATAAAATATTTTCATTATATTTTCGAATTCCAAAGAGGCCCATTATGAAACAATTACTAGTTCTTTTCATCCTACTTTCCACCCTTTCCGCCACAACCATCCACGTCCCTTCAGCTGACTATACAACCATCCAGGAAGGCATTGATGCCTCCGCAGATGGGGATACTGTGCTCGTTGCACAGGGGACTTATTCAGAAAACTTAATTCTTGCAAATGAGATAGTTCTCGCCAGTCATGCCATATATGATGACCTTGATTCCGAATGGCTGGATAATGATAATATTAATAATACTATAGTTAATGGTGCCCATAATGGCAGTTGCCTGATTGTTCGCAACGGGGATATTGAGCCGACGATCTTTGGATTTACCTTCCAGAATGGGACAGGGACGAATATGCTGGTAACTAAATGTGGTGTTACAAAATCGGACCGATCCGGGGGAGCCGTCCTAATTTATAAAGCTTACCCGAAAATCAATTACAACCGGTTTATGAATAATGGGATTGCCGGTGATACAGGACAAAATACCGCAAATGGAGGCGCCATCAGTCATTTTGCTGATGATGATGTCGAGTTTGATGAGGATAGGAACCATTCTTCTGGTGAGTTAACCTATGTGGATTTTGCTGACTTTGATGCTGTAAGGGATTTTATCTTAGAAAGTGCTCTAGATTCAGATGAATCAAATTCCAGCCGAGATATACCGGAAGAGCTAAATATTCAGAATAATTATTTTGAAGGGAACAGCAGCGGTGATGGTGAGAATTTTTATTCTTTTGGCTATGAAGGCGATATTGATGTGAGTTATAGTGTTTTTGAAGATATAGACTGTGAATCAAATACTGTAAATAAATTTGTACTTCAATCAATAGAAGATGAAGCTGATTATGTTCAAAATGAAATATCCGGCAGTTGTATAGAATCAAATTCATTTTATGTATCTGCTAATGATGGCAGCGACAATAACGATGGTACAGAGACCAGTCCTCTAAAAACAATTGTCCACGCTCTAACGCTTGTTAAAGATGACGGGGCTGTTACCACTATTAATCTTAATCCAGGAGTTTACTCACCATCATCAAATGGTGAACATTTTCCAATTGTTCTTCCAGACAATGTACACTTGATCGGTGATGAGAGTGAGAATACAATATTAGATGCTGAAGCGGACGCAAATAAAGAAGCAGCTACCATGATCATCAAAGAAGTTGAAAATGTAACAGTAGCCAATTTGACCATAACCGGGGGCTATTCTGAAGGTCATGGGTGTACTGGAGGCGGAGGGCTTCTATTGGCTGCTAATGACATGTTCAATCTAGAGACAGAGAATGGAACCAATATTGCCTCGACATATCCGGTTATTGAAAATGTGATCATTGAAAACAATCACTCACATAATGGTGGTGGAATGGCCTTCTTTCGGGTAGATGGTCCTGTTTTGAACAATGTTACTATAAGGGACAATACAGCAACCGCATTTGGTGGAGGGATCTTCTCATTTGTCTCGACCATGACGATGACAGGTGTGACTATTACTGGAAACCAAAACCAAGGGAATGGTCAAGGCGGCGGGATGATGTTGGCAAATTCTCGAGGCACATATGATAACATGACCATAACAAATAATACTGCGGTCGGAAGCCATGGCGGTGGAATATGGACCAATAATAGTGGTGGTCCTGATAGCTATGGTGGTTGGACCATGACAAACTCTGTCATTAGTGGAAATATAGGTCAACAGTTTGGAGGTGGCATTATGTGTGCATGGTCACACCCAACCCTTATTAATTGTACAATTAGTGGGAATACCGGATGGTGGGGCGGCGGTGGAATTTTTGGACTCGATGGTGGTTTCACCTTAAAGGAGTCCATAGTCAGTAATAATTTTTCCTTCGGTAGTGGTGGAGGTATCAATGTATGGGGCCCAATTGATGGTAATGATGGAGTGGTCATTGAAGATTGCATAGTGTCTGGAAATGAAACGGACAGTGATGGTGGTGGAATCATTCTCGATGAAGATGTTGACGCTATCATCACACGTACTTCCGTTGTTGATAATTATGCTTCAGGAAATATTGGTGGAATTGATGTTATGAATACAGATGCAACTATAAACAATGTTACTGTTAGTAGAAATGCATCAGGAGGTGGTGGTGGCGTAGGCATCACTAACGCTAATGTCGATATAACCAATTCAATTGTCTGGGAGAATACTGGTAATGAAGTTTGGGTGTATAGTGGTTCTGCCACTGTCACTTACAGTGATATTGAAGGTGGATATGACGGTGATGGAAATATAGATGCTAACCCGCTCTTTGTAGATGCTAGTAATGGTGATTATACCTTACAATCCGGTTCGCCCTGCATTGATGCGGGAACAGCAGATACAGATGGCGATGGTGAGGATGATATCACTGACTTCTATGGTGTAGCTCCTGATATGGGTGC
>DQOT01000374.1 GCA_015658495.1 Fidelibacterota bacterium
ATAATGGTAGAACAAGGAAAGACATTGATCTCAACATCAAAAGGAGAATTTCTCATCTTTGAAACAAATGATGAATTCACACAATATTTTCAGGAACCAAAATAACCATGAGTGAAAAGGGTCACATTATCGCCATTGGGGGTGGTGGATTTGGGCGCAATCCAAATCATCGGAAAATTGAAAAATATGTTTTAGACCAATCCGGGAAAGAAAAACCGAATGTGGTATTTTTCCCCACTGCCAGCGCAGAAGACAAGGGTTACATCGTCAATTATTATTCTTGTTTCTCCAAACTGAATTGTGAACCCAGCCACATCACATTTTTCCAAAGAACGCCAAGATTGGATAGTATCATCAATAAAGCAGATGTGATTTATGTTGGTGGCGGAAATACCAAAAGTATGTTAGCGGTCTGGCGCGAATGGAAACTCGACAAACTTTTACTTAAAGCGTATAATAAAGGGAAAGTGCTCTGTGGAGTAAGTGCCGGAGCAATTTGCTGGTTCGAGCAAGGAATCACAGATTCATGGGCCAGCAATCTCAATGTTATGGATTGTCTTGGATTTCTACCGGACATGGCTTGTCCCCATTATCAGGAAGAAAAAGATCGCCGGCTTGACGTTCATAAAATGTTGAAAAATGGGAAATCCATGCCGGGATGGGCGATTGATGGCGGCGCAGCGGTTCACTTTAAAAATGGCGAATATTATAAATCAATTCAATTTTATCCTGATTCTTATGTCCATTATGTTTCCTGTGAAAATGGTGTAGTGAACGAGGATAAAAAAGAAATGCATGAGATATAATGAATGAAGTCGATCACTCTCAATTTTGGGAAGACATTTATTTAGAAGATGATGCAGGCTGGGATTTAAAAGGTATTACGCCCGTTTTTGATTCCATTTCAAATGAGTTAATTCCAGGGAAAGTTTGCATCGTTGGCTGTGGCAGAGGATATGATGCCATCATGATTGCTCAAAAAGGTTTTGAGGTGACCGCCGTTGATTTTGCTCCTTCCGCGATTAATGCTGTAAAAAATTTAGCGTTTGATGTGGATGTAAAAGTAAATATTGTTGAGGCCGATATATTCTCATTAACACATGAGCACATGAACACTTATGATTTTATCATTGAACAAACCTGCTTTTGTGCTATCCATCCCAGTCGCCGGAAAGAATATGAAGAATTGGTGAGATCAATTTTAAAACCGGGCGGGAAACTCATTGGACTTTGGTTTCCATTGGATAAAAAACTGGATGAGGGCGGGCCACCATGGGGAACATCCATTGATGAAGTAAAATCTGTTTTTCATGATGGCTGGGAAATTGAAAAAGAAGAATTTCCAATCCAATCCATCGAACCAAGAAAAGGCCGAGAGAAATTGATTATTTTTAGAAAGGACGAAACTTGATTACACAATCCACATTTGATTTTCTGTCTGAACTGAAACAGAATAATACCCGGGAATGGTACCACGCTAATAAAGATCGCTATAAAGAAGCATTCGGGAATTTTGAAGACCTGGTTGCCGTGCTGCTTCATACTATCGCCGGTTTTGATGAGTCAGTCATGGGTACGGAACCAAAAGATTGCCTTTTCCGAATCTACCGGGACATTCGTTTCTCCAAGGATAAAACGCCCTACAAAACATGGTTTGGTGCAGCGATGAAGCAGAGCGGACGTAAACAGGTCGGCTCCGGATATTATATTCATGTTTCACCCCAGCAGGTTTATCTTGCCGGCGGGATTTGGCATCCAGATATGGATACATTAGCTTTAATACGAGATTTTATTGTGGCATGGCCAAATAAATTTGAAAAAGTCGTATTGGACAAATCTTTCTTAAAAACATTTGATAGCCTGGGAGACGATCAATTAAAAACAGCACCGAGGGGATTTCCAAAAGATCATCCACAAATCCAATGGCTACGACATAAAGACCATATCGTTTCGCATCAGGTTGAGCCAAAGGAAATTCTATCAGAAAAATTCATCAAAAAAGCAGGGAAGATCTATGAGAAAATGCTTCCTTTGAACCAATTTATTAAGGAGGCAATTTCATGAATTATTGGCTACTCAAATGCGAACCGAACCACGATTACAGTTACCAGGACCTGGAAA
>DQOT01000292.1 GCA_015658495.1 Fidelibacterota bacterium
AGGTAACATACCCAACCTGTCATTACTGCAAAGTGCGGGACAAAACCTATGATCAACAGCAGTGCCGCCAATGTGCCAATCGTAAACAGGAAGGATAACCCGCCTGTGCCGGAGATTAGCCATAACAGGGTTGGCCGCAACAGCCATGGAGATGTGCCGTTTGCACTGCTATCACGCACCTGATCAAGATTCTCCTGAAAGGGAACAATGCCTTCCGGCCCAATTAGTCCTGCAGATTGGACCCAAAGAGAAAGAAAAGCAATGAGTGTAGTAACACCTAACATGCGGCCAAAAAACCAGCCACTGGCCCGATAAGATGACAGGGCAAAACTCTTACCCCAGAAAAGGGTCACCAGCCATCTGAAAATCCGCCGATGATTGGCTACCAGCCGATATCCCCGCTCAGAGAGAGCAGAAAACCAGCGAAATTTCTGATAAGCCCAAAAAGCCCATCCCCGCCAGGGATATTCCGCATAGAAGCGGTAGACAGCAGCAGCAGCACGGTATGAATTCCCTGCCGGCGTAAAGAGGACTACGGCGGCGGCATAGTCTTTTTCCGGGGCCTGAGGATATTTTGAAGGTAATTCCTGATACGGAACCAAGTCCACTTTTTGCTGCTTATAAGAACTGAAGCGCTCCGCGCACATGCGGCAGAAATTGCACTCCCCATCCCACACCATCAGCGATTTTGGTGGTCGAAATGATTGTGGAGGACTATTTGATATAATAATACCCCTTAAGAAAATTAACCGATTAAGTTAGAGAATCTCAACATGTGGAATGAAACAAGCCACCCACAGCTTTTCCGCTCGAGGCTAAGTCGTTATAAATCTCAGCTGCCTCTTTGGTCTCGGCGATATGCACTGCAATAAGCTGCTCTTCAAGTAGGTCTATCGTTTCCTGGCAGGTGCGTAGTGCCAGCAACATCCCCCGACTTAGAACAATCGTCTGGCACCCATTCTCGAGCAATTCCTTGATGTCCGACGGCTGAATACCGGGAACATGATGGGTATCGGTTTCTCCCCAGTTCCATTCCCGGCCACCGCCAGGCCAAAGCTTGAAATCCTTACCAATACCAACACCGTCGACTTCCATGCGACCCCAAGAAAGATGCTTTATATGGGGAGATCGAATTTCGTCCTTATTCATAAAATGCCTTGGTTGTCGCTTCGTACAGATCAATCCACTCATCCACCGTCATGCGCTGCATCAACTCACCAATCGACTCGTAGGGAATTTCGTTCATTTTTTTCAAGCGGATACAACTCTTACCCATATCCAGCTTGTGTTTGCAGTGCTTTGGGTATTCACTAATAAACCATTCTAGGAGTTCCGGATTGGCGTAAATACCCATGTGGTATAAACCAATAAAATTCTTTTGTGAGGCAATGCCGGTAAAAGGTAACGGCTTTTCAGGAGTACAGTGATACCCAGCCGGATACAGGCTGTGCGGTACATTAAATCCGATGTATCCGTAACTAAAGTCCTCTGCAAACCTACTGGGTAAGTTGTCGATAATGGTTTGTCTTAACTTGTTAAAAGCCATCTGACGTTCTTCAGGTACCTTGTCAAGGTATTCCTGTACGTTATTGGCATCTAGTTTCATGGGAGTGCAGGTGTTGAGTTATTCCTAAATTTACTAAATTCTTGTGTGAATAATGTGCACGAGCCAGGTAGTAAATCACATGCTATCTTATCCTATTTTTGTCGTAACCAATCTACTCAGGGTAAAGCCAGTTAAAGAAATAGTGGCAGGAATCGCTTCATTAAAGCAATATTTCATTCCACCAGTCATAAATGTCTATAAACAAAAAACCATGCTAATTGGCAGGACCTGATACCATTGATGTGATATGGTTTTTCATCACGACACTAGCACCTTTCTACCTCGAAATTCCCAATAAATAAGAATAGGGTAATGAAACGTTCAATCATATCCAAATCTACCCATCATCCCACAAACAAAAAACCCCGCTGGGCAGGGTTTTGTTCTTCAAGCTATCAACCAGTATCGGTTGCGGGATGTATCTTTTGCTCCTGATATATCAGGATTTTAAATCGGTATGGCTTGCAAATTTCCCCTTAGCTTATCGGCCACTTCCTTATTTTCATAGGGCTCGGAGTCCACAAATGTGTCTACATCCATTCCGGTAATTGCCTTTGCTTCTTTCAATTTTTCCTGTGCTAATTCCTTGTCACCTTTTTTAAAATAGGTAGCAGCTAAATAAAACAGATTTCGGCTCGGAACCCTGACTTTCCTAAAACTGGCAATGGCCTGGTCATAATTCTCTAGCCAATAATGACACATACCTTCCGGCCCAAATAACAGGTCATGAGAAAATGGATCTAATCTCATGGCCCGTTCTAATTCGGAAAGAGCTTTTTCAAATTCTCCAAAATAATTCAGCATGACTGCGTAGCGGGAAATGATATACACATCACTGGGGCATAACTCCCGTGCTTTTTCAAAATGATACTTCGCTAATTCATGATCCCTTTCAAACCACAGTTTGATTGCGCCCATGATGCGATGAACTTCTGGCTCATTGGGGTCCAGCTCTAATGCTTTTTTAACAGAAGCAATCGCCTCGCTGAGCATATTTGGATCAGGATCTTCTTCCCAGTCTGAAAGATTCGCCAATGAGCATGCTTTCCAGGCGTACGCCCGGGCATAGTTTGGATCTACTTCAATTTCCTGTTCAAAAAGTTTTACAGCATTCTCTGTATTCTCTTTAAAAACACCGCCGTTTTTCGCGTATTCCAGGCCTTTCAGTACCAAGTCATACGCATCAATATTATCAGGTCTTTTTGTTTTTATCGTGTTTATAGAATCTGCCTCAACTCTACCCACAATTGTGGAGACAATTTGTTCAGCAATTTCATCCTGAACATCAAAAATTTCATCTACCGATAAATCAAAATTATTAGACCAAATGGAATTCTCATTAGCCGTAGAAACCAAATTCGCATTGATACGTATTTTGAGTCCGAGCTTTCTCACACTTCCATGAATAATATATTTTACTCCTAGTTCCTTACCAATTTCTTTAAAACTTTTTGATTTATCTTTATAAGCAAAACTTGCATGGCTGGAGATCACCACCAGTTTGTTAAAGCGGGACAACATGGAAAGGAGATCCTCAGAAAATCCTTCGCAGAAATATTCCTGTTCTTCATCATTACTCAGGTTCTTGAAGAACATCACAGCAACAGACCCTGGTTCCGATTCTTTCACTACGGTCTGGATTTCATTGGAGTCCTGCGTAAAGCGTGGCGTTCCCTTACTGTTGATGAGGTGGAATGCCTTGATGGGGAATTCTATATTCTTTAATTCCAGCTCACCTGCATCTTCAAAGGAAACCATGATTTTCCGGTTAATCATATCAAAAACTGTTTTTGAAATACAGATCCCTGATGGCCTGGCAGCCGCTTCCAGCCGGGCAGCAATATTGACCGCATCTCCAAAAAGATTATCATCGGAGATCATCACATCGCCAATGTTGATGCCCACACGAAACGTCATTCGATCCGATTCAGCCTGGTCCTGATTCATGGTTTTCATCTTCAGCTGCGTTGCAACCGCTGCTTCCGCTGCCTTTATGGGGCTGGAGAACTCGGCAATCACGCTATCGCCGGCGCTGCCAAAAATGATGCCGCCATGCTCATCAATGAGGCTGTCTATGACGTTTCGCCGCTCTTTTAATATATTTAATGTATTGACTTCATCTGTGCCCATCATTTTACTAAAGCCGACCACATCCGAAGCAAATATTGTTGTCAGTTTTCGATCCATAGTTTTTCCTTATTCTTACCTATATTGAATAAACCTTGGTAAACCCTTCCCACCCCATCAGCTGTATCTCACCCCAGTATGCAGCAGCCCGGGGGGACTCTACCGGACAATCCATCTTCCAACAACTCTTCACCGGGTAAGCCGTATTCGATTGGGATTACGTTTTTAACGGTTGAACATTTGGGGCAGAACAGTCCGGGCATACATATAATTTTACTATATTGATAAAAAAAACCTACTGTTAATGCTTTAAACAAAAACCGCCGCTACTGAGTTAATAGCTAGTACAGGACTGGGAAATGTGCCATTAATTTTATGAAACCGGTCTTTAGATAATTTTCTTAAGGCGATTCTTGATTACTATTTGATGTAACTGATCCCCGACGGAATCTGATTCAGTCAGCCAATTTATATACTTTGTCTTTTCGGCGAGCCTTGCCAGTTACTTTGACGCCAATACTGTCGCCTTTTTTAGCAGTGTCGACAGTTTCATGTTCGATCTGAATGGAATTTACTTCCATTTTTAATTCAGTAGTGTGACCCTGGATATGAATCGTATCACCAACGTTAAGTTCATCTGCAGTGATTTCAATGGCCGCGACAGATATCTGCCCAAAAAATTTAGATACATACCCAATTTCCTTTTCCTTCATGGCTTATTCCAAGTTTGATTTAACTAAATGTACTCCTTGAAAGAAATAAAGTCAAATAGAGAACTAAAATAAATTTCTTTGGACTATAATTTTTTATCCGACAAGTTCATCGAATCGGTCAGCATCCACGGCTGGGTAAGTCGTAAAAGAGATACCGCTCATACGGGCTAATTCAACACTCGCTTTCAATGCGGATTCATTGTCAGGAAATTGCACCACACCCGCTAGATCAATATTGCCTAACAGGGCATAAAGACAGTCAACCGAACCACCACTTTTTTCGATAATTTGGGTCGCTTTTGCTTTCCTTTCAGCGCTTATATCACCTAAAGCACCCGCGGAATAATTACCTAAAACAACATATGTATTCATAGTTCATTCCATGTTTTTTTCAAATCTACTTAAAATCCCAAAAACAAAAAAACCGCTACTTGGCGGTGCAGATACCCGAGAAGAAATACGGCTATTGGCTACTAATTAGCTGGTTGTCAACCAGCTGAACAAAAATTGAAGAGCCCACCAAAAGCGCATTTTCCTCTATAACAAAGAATCTAATATTTACAATTAACGCCCTTAATTTAACGTGTTAATCGATAGATCAATATGGCTGCCCGAGCCGTTGTCTTCGGAAATGATGTCAAATCTAATTCTTCATTTTCCGAGTGCTCTCCAAATCCATCAGGGCCCATCTCAGCTAAAGAAGCATCTACATGCGGCGCCACAAAAGAAATATCTGCTGCGCCGCGTTTTCCAGGGTCAAGAGGTTCCAATTGGCCATATCCAAGATCCATATTTACAGATTCCAATTTATCTAACAGTGCATAATTTGCCTTTGTTGGGGCCATTGGCGGGTAACTGGTTTTGAATTTGATCTTTGCAGTTGTGCCAGGCAAATTTTGAGAAGCGATATCCTTCATACGTGCCATGGCTTTGTCCAATTGTTCTGTTGATATAGTCCGGATACCACCATGAACCGTTACAGCTTGCGACACGACATTTGTTTTACCGAAAGTAGTACCACGCGCCGTTACAGGATCATAATCTACATCCGTACCACCGACGATGGTGCCAGGGTTAAACGATAGATATTCCTCTCCTACCAGTTCTTCACGAAAAGCATTCACAATACGAGCTGCTTCAAAAATGGCACCGTAGCCCAATTTCTCTTTGAAAATTTGAGAAGAGTGGCCTTGAATGCCTGTGGTCGTCAGCATCCAAGAGGAAGAACTGCGCCTGGCCACCGTTCCCGTATTCAGGCCATGGGCCCCTTCGAAGCCCAATCCAATATTTGCCCATTTCCCTGCTTCGATTAATTCTTTGCGTACAATAGATGGGGGGCCACCTGTTTTTTCTTCATCACCAATAAATACAAGTGTCAGGTTTAGGTCTTTTAGGACACCTACATTGTCTAGTGCTTTCATAACATAGATCATGGATACATCACCCGCTTTCATATCAGAAACACCTGGCCCATAAGCAGTATCCCCATCCCGTGTAAATTTCTGGAATGGATGATCAGGTTCAAATACCGTGTCTAAATGACCAATCAAAACGATTTTTTTTCCCTTACCCCCACGCATTTCTGCAAAAAGGTGCCCGGAGCGTTTGACAGTTTCAAGATAAGTCACCCAGTATGTATTAAATCCAAGTTGATCCAGTTCAGCCTGAAATATTTTTCCGACAGTTTTATTACCAGCAATATTGAGTGTTCCACTATTGATATTCACCACTTTCTCAACCAGACCTATCGCTTCTTCCGTATGCTGGTCCACATATTTTTGTATTTCCTTTTCAGCTTTA
>DQOT01000086.1 GCA_015658495.1 Fidelibacterota bacterium
ATATCTGCTTTTGACAGTTCAGGGAATGAAACTATAACCAGCAATCCTCAGCCATTTTATGTGGACTTCACAAATCCTGGTATTGCCCATAATCCTGTTTTAGAAGCCACGGAAAATTCACCCATGACCATAACAGCCACATTTTCTGATGATGCTTCCGGCATTGAGATTGCAGAGCTTAATTACCGCAAAGGCGGTGAAGCACAATGGCAAGCACCTATTGATATGAGCACATTGAATACGTATCAGATCGCCAGCAGCTTTGTCACTTCAGCGGGTGTTGAATACTATGTCTACGCCAGAGATGTGGCTGGGAACGAAACATATAAACCGGATGCCGGTTACTATTCCAGTTCTGTGACTATTCCAAATCCGGGATTATCTTCAACGGCTCGCTGGCCAACCGGTATTCCCAATGGCTCCGCTGTGTCCAGTTACCAGCTTTTGTCTTTCCCGGGTCAGGCGTCTAATGCAACGCCTACAGATGTTCTGGTGGATGATCTACAGTTGTACGATGATACAAAATGGAGATTCTTTGAATATGGAGGTGGCGGCAGTTGGAATGAATTTGAAATTATTTCATCCATTAATCCCGGGGTGGGTTATTTCCTCATTGTAAAAGATCCGGAACTGCATTTAAGCACAGGACAAACAAGGTCGGTGGCATCAGATCAGGACTATCCAATTAACCTGTCTTCCGGCGATTGGACTATGTTTGGTAATCCATATGATTTCAATATTCCGCTGGATAATGTTTACATAGATGACACCACAACCTTAGCAGGAGATATAAACCTGTATGCATACGACGGAAGCTGGAAACTGGCCACAGGAATTGAACCTTGGAAAGGATATATTTATAAGTCCGCCACAGCGAGTAAGATCTATATCAACCCGAGAAAGAGTAGTGGTGGATTAAAACTTGCTGAGCCAGAGTTGGTCCTAGATGAAAATGAATGGCTCGTGGATATCAATGCCCGCAACGGGCTGGGTGTTGACAAATTAAATACAGTTGGTGTCTTGACCACTGCCAGCGATGAGTATGATGATATGGATGCCTTTGAACCGCCGATGCTGCCTGGTGGTATTTCCCTGCGCATTGATAACCGCGATTGGACCCAGCATGGTGATATTTATACAACAGATATCCGTACAATCAAAGAAGATGGTGAATATTGGGATATGGAAGTTGCCGCTGAAGATGATAAACATAATGTATATCTGAACTTTGAAGCAATCGATGATATTCCGGCTGACTTCGATGTTTATATTATTGATATTACTCTTGGAGTGGCACAGGATTTGCGCTGGAATCCGGTTTATCGTTATGCGATTAGCAGCCCGGAGTCTATACATGAGATCCGTTTTATTGCTGGTACAAGGGAATTTGTCAATGCTAACAATGCCGGCGTAGAACTCTATCCGGATCGTTTCAGCATCAGCCAGAATTTCCCGAACCCCTTCAACCCCCAGACGTCCATTCTGATTACTCTGGAAGATATGGCTACTGTGGATCTCATCATATATAATGTGTTGGGTGAAGAAGTGATACGGATAGCTGATAATACGCTTTATCCAACTGGCTATCATAATTTTACATGGCGAGGTGTAAATCATAATGGTAAGAGAGTTGCCAGTGGTGTATATTTCTTTTCGACACGGATCAGGGATATGTCTGGTATAACAATCCTGAACCAGACCAAAAAGATGATCATGGTCAAATAAATTCGAGGTAATTCCAGCACCTTCTGAAAAGGGCTTCCGATTTGGGAGCCCTTTTTATTTTCCCCTGTTGCCTTAATCACAGAATTCGGATTATTTTGGCAGTACATTTATACATAAAGCCTAAAGGCTATCAACAGGGATAATAATGATATTGGTGAAATAATGAAAAAAAGCATCTTATTTATCGCAATTCTATCTTTAACTCTTG
>DQOT01000041.1 GCA_015658495.1 Fidelibacterota bacterium
CAATGGTGATATAAACAATGTCTTTACTATCCTTGTTGGCAGTCAAAATTTCCAATACTTTCAACGGCTGCTTGTGGGCCGACGCCGCATGCTGTTTCCAGGCAATGCCGTAGCCATCGAGTTTATCGGTTATTTTCTTTGCGTGGGGCTCATCCGATGTTGAACCAATTATTATTATAGCTTTCATGATCATTGATCACAGAGCCACAGAGTAAACAGAGAAAATTCTCCGTGTCTTTATGCCTTGGTGGTTTAAATAACTCCTTTCAAATTTTCTGCAATTCGTTCATTAACAGATTTTCTCGAATCGGGGAATGGAAACAACCCGCCAGTAATGGTTTCATATAAATAGATGTACCGGCTCGAGAGTTCGGCCACCAATTCTTCCGGCGCTTCCGGTAATGTTTCATCATTATAAGGATCACAATTATCCACGAACCAAAGCCGTAAAAATTCCTTATCAATATTCTGTGGTTCTTGTCCCGCAGCCATGCGCTCCTCGTAAGTTTTGGCAATCCAATAGCGGCTTGAGTCCGGCGTATGGATCTCATCAATGAGCATAATGTTACCATTCGCATTACGGCCCATTTCATATTTTGTATCTACCAGAATCATGCCATTTTCGGTTGCTTTCTCTTGTCCGAATGCAAAGAGTTCCAACGCTTTCTCGCTACAATAATCCCAATCTTCTTGGGTCATCCAGCCTTCGCTGACAATTTCATCGGAGGCGATGGGACGATCGTGATGTTCTTCTTTGGTAGTGGGCGTGAGTATATTGGCGGCCAGCTTCTGATTTTTCAACAATCCTTCGGGCAAATCATTTCCGCAATATTCTCGATCACCATTATTATATACCGTCCAAAGTGAAGTGCTGGTGCTGCCGGTGATGTATCCGCGGACTACAAATTCGACGGGGAAAACATTACACTTATTAGCCAATGTTACATTGGGATCTGGAACATCAATAACATGGTTGGGTATTATATCTTTCGTCTGCTCAAACCACCATGCGCTGGTGAGATTCAGCACCTGTCCCTTGAAGGGAATGGATGCCAAAACACGATCGAAGGCACTTTGGCGATCAGTGGTAATAAGCGCAACTTTATCACCGTAATCATATTGATCCCGCACCTTGCCGGTTCGCTTGTTCCCGCCGGTTAAAGCAGTCTCAGTGAGCGTGTTTTTCAGTTCCGCTTTGATGCGGTCTTTATAATGTTCAGTTGATTCGATAGCATTCATGAGATAATGGATTGAATAGTATGTGTGTGTCTAAAATTTGGTTTAAAACAACCTCAAAATTACCGCCATTAACAGTCACATTCCATATAACGCCACGGTTTAATTCGGCAATGCCGTCAATTTCAAATCGTTCTGTCAGTGATTCCAATTTCGCCCGTCCGATCATGTCTTCTTTTTGCCGAACCAGGAAAGATGCGGTGTTGTCTTTCGCTGTGGTTTCACTGATGAATTCCTTGTTAGAATTATAAAGTTCGCCTGTTTTGTCAATTTTTTGCAAGATGGATTCTCCATCGCCACGGGTTTCGATTTCCCAGTGGGTTTGGCGAGAAATGGAAATGTCGTATCCCAAATGATCCAGTGCATTTTTAACGGACGATGCTTCATTGTCGGTAATAATCAAATCAATAACCCATTCGGTGGCATTTCCATTGGCTTCATAATTTGCCACTTCATAATGGGGGCGATCAAAGGATAAAGTGTGGTCCGTAACGGGATTCCCATTTTCAATAAATTCTTTCATAGATGAAAAAATGGCGTCGCCTTTTTCCGTCCGTTCTGGATGAGGCATCATGGCCATAACATTACCCGCAGGATTACACACTGCTGCTAAATTATACATGGATCCATTGGGATTGGTTGGGAATTCATCCACAACATTGCCGTTATCATCACAATACTGAAAAACAGTTTGTTTGTTAGCGATCATTTTTTCCAATAATGCGTCGGGGATAATGAAACGTCCTTCACCATGAGCCAAGGGTACATTAATCCAATCACCCGTTTGTAAATGGCGTGTAAATGCACAGCGGTCTGGTGGTGTGTGTAATTGCAAATTTGCCCATGTATTATAATAGCCGACGCCAACCACGTGGCTAGCCTTCACCCGCTTATTATCTGTAAGGGCAATGCCTACGCGGTGATTTTCCAGTCCGGGTACGAGTCCACTTTCCACTAAAATTTGTGCGCCGTTACAGATTCCTAAAACAGGTTTATCCAAATCTGCTTCAACCTTGATATGCTTCATGATGGGATCGAGTGCGGCGATGACACCGGCCCGGGAACGATCTTCGTATGCGAATCCGCCTACAATCACATATCCGTCAAAATTTGATAAATTTTCGGCTGGCTCATTCCATAAAAATTCTACAGGATTTAATCCCACTCGCCGACACGCCATGAGCGTTTCCCGTTCCGTATTGGAACCGGGGAATTGAATGATGGCAATGTTATGCATAATTCTTTGTCGCCATATATTCTTCTATCAGTTTGATATGAAGAAGGTCTTTTTCTCTATTCAATTTCTTTTTAGTAATTAAAACATGATCCAAAGATGCAAACGGGTATCCATTATGAAATTCAGCATTATTAATTATTTCATTTGCAGATTTGTCGATATAAGACCACTCATTGAAAACCTGAATACGACCATTAAAAAGGTTGATAATCAAATCTCCCACTTCCCCGGTTATTGGTGTGGTGTATTCCATTGCTTTTTTCCATGCGCTATTTCGGGCAATGATATCCAAATCATTTTCCAGCGCTGGAATTAAACCATGAGCATAAAGCGGCCCACTACCAATTATGGCATAATCTGTCTTTGGCAAACCCAAGGAATCCAATTGTTTAAATAAATCAATCATTAGTTTATAGAAATTTTCCCAGCGTTAAAACTTTCATAATTCTCTGTGCGCTCTGTTGCTTACAAAATTGAAACACGTTTTTCTCCACTCACAACAGAACCGATTCCATACACTTCCATCAAATCTTTCAAAG
>DQOT01000109.1 GCA_015658495.1 Fidelibacterota bacterium
ATTTGTATCCCCACTGGTTAATATATCTGATAAGGTGAGAACATCAAAAATATCAATGATTGGATTACCATTCATATCTGTATCTCCATTTACATTCCCCAAGACATAAACGTTATCATTGCAGGTATCACAGGCATCGCCAACACCATCGCCATCCACATCAGACTGATCCGGGTTATACACATCCACGCAATTGTCGTCCCAATTTAAGATACCGTCATCATCAACATCAGGATTCATATCATTAATATTGATTTGGTTTACCTGATAGATCTGCTTCGGGTTTCCATAATTCTGGACGATAGCAATAATCTTTACGCTGTCCGAAACCCAGGCATCACTGACATCAAAAGTTCCGGTAAATGTTTGGGATTCTCCGCTTGAACTAATAGTTAGATCTAAACCATCAGTCGTAATCCAGTTTCTGGCAACATTCCTGGCATTATGATAAATCCCCACGGCACCCCAATAAGACCAGATATTATCCTCAACCACAAAAATATCAACTTGTTGATTCGTCGAACTCATATCTGCGTCCATCGTTACAGTCACATCATAGGTCACTTCATCATTTTCCTGATCAAACATGCCATTGATCTCTATTTCATAAGGGGTTTCATCCCCCGCCATGCCATTATAAATAGTCATAAAGGCATTATACATAGGTCCCCAGTTAGCATTAGGGTAACCACCTACAGTTGACTCCACACCGTTCCATTGGGAATGTGGAATGCCTCCAACACCATACATACCACCACGTTGGTTATATAGTGCTGGGAGATCGAAATCGGAACCGCCTGGTGTATAGCCAGGATTATGCCATTCAATATTGACTAAAGTTTCCGGAAACTCATCTAACATTTCTGAAATCGCGAAACTCGCGGATGGACAGTAGGGTCAGTTGAGCCCGGTAAAATCTTCTACAAAAACTCTCTGGGAGGATCGTGAAGCTGTTTCAACGATTATGCGTATCTCATCCATGGCCAGATCAACAGGGTCCAGCCTTTGTGCGAAAGGTAATGAGATAGCGAGAAGTAATAATATTTTTTTCATAACTCGCATTTTTCCAAATTGGTTAAAATTAGTTTGATTTATCAAAGAAGCGGATCAAGGAAAGAATTAAGTTCATTTTCATTAACGAATTTTAAGCTAACATTACTCAAAGATTCAACCTCTGTTACAGGAAGAATAAATTCATAAACGGCTTGAATCTCAACCGTTTCCATGGCCACCTGCAGGGACCACCCACCAATGGCGAAATCAATGAGGGGTGAAAATTGATGCTGCGGAACATAGAGAACTTTATCACTGGTTCTGGTATGCCAATAGGTTTCCGGTGTATCCGCCACGACAATCAATGTATTCCTGTTTTGGTCGAAAATCCGTATGACAGGCACAATGCGAAATGTCCCCGCTTTGATTGCATCTACATGTTTTTTGGGGAAATTGAAAGAATTCCGGTCGAAATAAAAAATCGTCAAGGTCCCATTTTGCTCCAGGCCTGTGTAGGGTAAGGTGCTCAACATATCTTTGATGATCTTATCTTTCAATTTGTAAACGACGGGGAAACGGACTGTCATATATAATTCATCATCCTCATGATATTCAAATTCAGGACGTTGTAACTCCACATCATAGGGGTTCGTAAGGAGTTGATCCAGGACCGCGCCTAACATTATGGTATTGGCTGCATTTTCAGGATTATCTTCCAACTTTCGATCCACATCAAAATCCAGGGTCCACTCTCCTGAAACAAACCGGGGAATGCCTTTTTTTGGTTGATCTTTATTTCGCACGCGTGCGCCCAAAAGGACATCCATGGATGCTTCTAATTCTGCGATTTGCTGATCCAGGTTGGAAGCTACTTTTTCAGATTGGACAGAAATAGGATGCCGTTTTTTAACTTCTTTTGGCTCAGTAAAAGCAGGGAATGGTGAAATCTTTGCCACAGGTTGACTTGGAAGATAAGGTGTGATCATTTGCTGGACCGCGGTCCCAACTGCTTTGTTCAATGAGGCCATCTGGGTATACACTTCCATGATCTGTCTCACGGCTAATTCTTCCCAGGTTGCCACATCTACCACCTGGATCGAAACATGAACTTTATCTAATTGCCGATTATACTTTCCCAGGATGAGGAGATTCCGTGAGCCACGAGGTTGTTTCAGCATCAGCGAACGGTCATTCATGATTACTTCAAGATCATCCTTGGTTTTCATCCGAACCCCATAATTGTTTTTCAATTCCTGTTGAACCATATCGGTCAATCCAGCCGCGATCCATTCCACTGCAGGATCATTTTGGATATTATCAAATGGGAGTAAATAGACATAGGTGTAGGGTCCCCTGCCAGATAGAATTGAAATAATAATAATTATGGGAAGGATTTTCCGCATCCGTAGGTTCGGTTTCATGAAGTCAAATTAGGGGTAATCAATGGTTTAATCCAGCCCAAAATACGGGTGAATTTATTTCCCGATCTGTTTAAGAAATTTTGCCCAGGAATCCCGCAAAGAGACAGCACGATTGAAAACCAATTTCCCACGATTTGAATCTTTTTCATCTTTGATAAAATATCCATTTCGCTCAAATTGATACGTGCAATTCTCAGGATCAGTCAAGCTTGGTTCTAATTTTGAATTGGAAAGGGTTTTACAGGATTCCGAATTCAGATTCTGTAAAAATTCCCCACCCTTATCTGGATTTTCATTTAAGAATAATCGATCATACAAACGGATTTCAGCATTGACAGCATGGGGAACTGAAACCCAATGCAGGGTTCCTTTCACTTTCCGGCCGTCCGGTGCGGAACCGCCTTTTGTTTCCGGATCGTAGGTGCAACGCAATTCTACGATTTCACCATTTCCATTTTTGATAAGATCATGACAGGTAATGAAATATGCATACCGAAGCCGCACTTCCCGTCCGGGTCCCAATCGGAAAAATTTTCGGGGCGGATCTTCCATAAAATCAGATTTTTCGATGAAAATTTCCCGTGAAAAAGGGATTTCCCGTTTCCCAGCACTTGGATCTTCAGGATTATTGATTGCTTCCAACATTTCGGTTTCACCGTCCGGATAATTAGTGATAACCACTTTCAGCGGGTTTAAAACACCCATGACCCGTGGCGCCCGTTTATTCAGGTCCTCACGAAGTGCATTTTCCAAGCGAATCACGTCAATGATTGAATCGCGTTTTGTCACGCCAACATCCTCAACAAAATTCCGAATCGATTCCGGCGTGTACCCACGCCGGCGTAAACCTGAAATAGTCGGCATCCTGGGGTCATCCCACCCCTCCACATGATTCTCATCTACCAGTTGTTTCAACTTCCGTTTGCTCATAATCGTAAAATTCAAATTAAGTCGGGCAAACTCAATCTGATGTGGATGATAAACCCCTAATTGATCCAAATACCAATCATAAAGCGGGCGGTGGTCTTCAAACTCCAATGTGCAGATCGAATGTGTAATTTGTTCGATGGAATCTTCCAGGCCGTGCGCCCAATCATACATGGGATAAATACACCATTTATCTCCCGTGCGGTGGTGGGAAGCATGGAGGATCCGGTATAGGACAGGATCACGCATATTCAAATTCGGATTGGACATATCAATCTTTGCCCGAAGCACTTTTTCACCATTTCCAAATTCGCCCTTCATCATTCGATTAAAAAAATCCAGATTTTCGTCAACACTGCGATTTCGGAATGGGCTCTCTGTCCCGGGCTCATTCAATGTGCCACGTGTTTCCCGAATCTCGTCGCCAGTCAGATCGCAAACATAAGCATTTCCATCTTGGATTAACTGAACAGCAAAGTCATGCATTTGATCAAAATAATCGGACGCATAGAACAATCGGTCTTCCCAATCAAAGCCCAACCATTTTACATCATCGATGATGGATTGGATATATTCCTCCTCTTCTTTCACCGGATTCGTATCATCAAACCGAAGATTACATTTTCCATTATTTTTTTCGGCTAATCCAAAATTCAGGCAAATGGATTTGGCATGACCAATATGAAGATATCCATTTGGTTCTGGAGGGAAACGGGTGTGAACACGATTGTCCCATTTCCCGGATGCATTGTCTTTGTCGATTATCTTTTGAATAAAATTGACTGCTTCAGTTTTGATTTCGTTCATGATTTATAAATGATCTAATGCGTGTTTTATTCTTCGAATGCTTGCATCTTTACCGATGAGTTCCATGATGGAAAAAAGAGATGGGCCGTTGATGGTGCCACACAAAGCAAGCCGAACCGGTTTCATTACTTTTCCGAATCCAAAGTCATTTTCCTCCATGAATGATTTCATGGTTTCTTGCAATGTGTCTGAATTCCAATCTTCAAGTGAGTCTAAAACTTGTTTTATAGATCCAACCATGTTTGGCGTGTCCTCCTTCCAGCTTTTACGAAGCGCTTTTTCATCAAATTCGATTGGGTCATTAAAATAATAATCGGATTGATCCACGAGTTCAACCAGAGATTTGGAGCGGCTTTTCATGAGATCAATAACACCGTTGCAAAAATCATTTGATTTAGTGGTTCCCCAGCCAACACTGATCTTTCTGATACCGGAAAGGATGTCCTTATTCGGTTGCAGGGCAAGGTGCAGTCCACTGATCCAATTCAGTTTCTTTTCATCAAAAACAGCGCCTTTTTTATGGACCTTTGATAAATCAAATTTCTTGATGATTTCAGAAATGGACATAACTTCCTCTTCCGTCCCCGGATTCCATCCCAGTAAAGATAAATAATTCAATAACGCTTCCGGCTGATACCCCTCATCACGATAAGATTGAACTCCAGTTGCACCATGACGTTTGCTCAATCGTTTTTTATCATGCCCCAAAATCATAGGTAAATGTGCAAAGGTTGGCACATCCCAATTCAAAGCCTGGTACAAAAGGATTTGTTTGGGCGTATTGGAAATGTGATCTTCGCCACGGATCACATGGGTGATTCCCATATCATGGTCATCCACAACATTGGTGAGATTGTAAACGGGACTGCCATCCGAACGGGCGATAATGAAATCATCAATTTCAGAATGCGCCACAGAAATATCACCATGTATCATGTCATTAAAGGACGTTCCTCCTTCTTCCGGTGTATTAAGACGAATCGTGAAAGGCGATCCTTTTTCCAATTCTGTATCGATATCAGTTTGATTCCGATCCCGCCAAATCCCCGGATATGAATAGGAACCGGTCTCTTCCCTTTTTTTATCTAATGCTTCTTTAGTGGCGAAGCATCGATATACATTTCCGGACTGGAGCAACAGATGGATTGTTTCTTTATAGCTGTCGGTTCTTCGGGATTGGTACACAAGATCTTCATCCCAAGTTAAGCCAAGCCAAGTCATGGATTCACAGATTTGATCGGTGAATTCTTGTTTGGATCTTTCCAAGTCGGTATCTTCAATTCGGATTAAAAACTGACCGTTATTTTTCCGGGCAAATAAATAATTAAAGAGGGCTGTCCTGGCACCACCGATGTGGAGTTGTCCGGTGGGACTTGGGGCAAATCTGACGCGTGGATTCAAGGTTGAATTAAAGAATTAATTTGTTTGTAATAGTCGGGAAATTACCTTTCCCATTATAAGCAAAAAAGCACCATAAAGATGCTTTTAATGCTCTGTCGTGATCTTCAAGATTGCGGAAACATCCAACAAGGATGTTGGATACACTCATTACATATATATACCCCATGGCAAAAAATAAGAAAAGCCCCGAAGTAATTTGGAGCTTTTTTCATGAGCGGAGGGGGAGGGATTCGAACCCCCGAAGGGTATAAACCCTTGCTGGTTTTCAAGACCAGTGCATTCAGCCAGGCTCTGCCACCCCTCCGGGTGTATAAATGAAAGTGCGGAGAGAGTGGGATTCGAACCCACGTTACGCTATGAACGTAAACACGCTTTCCAAGCGTGCGCCTTCAGCCACTCGGCCACCTCTCCAAAAAAGAAAAAGTTTATTCTTTTTCGTCTGTGGTGTCTTATTGCGCTTCTTCAGAACTTTGTTCTGCCGAAGGCTCTTCTATTGATTCTTCAACGGGTGCATCAACTGTAGGTATATCAACAGTTTTATCTGCAATCTCAGCAACTTTTTCTTCTACGGGTGCTTCCGCTACTTCAAATTCAGAAAGATCAATATCGGCGAGGTTTGCAACTTCATCCATACGCTTAAGTGCCACGTCAAGTTGTTCATTTTTTTTGGTGCGAACCATTTGTTCGTTGAAGCGCCATTGTCCTGTTTTTTCGGACCGTACACTTTTTACATATTTGACATAAACTGCATCTATTTCTTTTGAACCCGCAGCTTTGTCAGCAAAACTTTTTTGTTTTTTTACCATTTTTTAAATTCTCCTAGGAAATAAGCCGGCGAATTTATCAACCAATCGATCCAAACTCAACGGTTATGAGGTGATTCGCTTTGTTCTTTTTCCATCATTTTGGCCGTTGCCAATTCCCGCATATCCACTACACGATCATGCTCATCCACGATCTCCACACCCAATAAAGTTTCGATGGCATCTTCCAAGGAGATGAGTCCTGTGGTCGTACCAAATTCATCTATCACCATAAATATTTGTTGGCGTCGTTTAACAAATTGATCCAAAACATCAGAAACAGATTCCTTTTCTTTTACGGTATGGATCGGTTTCATCA
>DQOT01000203.1 GCA_015658495.1 Fidelibacterota bacterium
CCATCGTCTGGTACAGGATAGGGTAAATATGTAGACGATGCATTCGAAGAGTCACTCACACTCCAAACGCCGGGAACACCCCCTGAAGCACTGGGATCCGAGAAAGTTGAGAAACTAGATTCCATTGGATCTGTTAACACGTCAAATGCTACATCAATATTGGCTAGTTCAATGGACGTAATTTCAAATGAGGTGCTCAATGTATCAAAATTCTCGATTGTCATTATTGCTTCTTGATATTCGCCAAATGACAATGCATCAAAATTGAATAAAAGCGGGTTCACTTGGAAAGGCCCCATAGGTGTAGAGCAGGCACTTGAACTTGCTTCTGATTCACCTTCACCATAAACAGATTTTATCTCAAAACAATATTCTGTTTCATTTTCTAATTGAGTAACAGTGTACCAAGAATCTTCGGTGGACCCAGCTAAAACTCCATCAACATAAATATTGTAATTCTGGAATGTTCCACATCCTGCATAATCAGCTGATTCACTTCCAGAAACAGATATTTCATCTACAAACCATCCCTCACCATATCCTGCAGAATCATAGTACCTAAAAGCAATTTTTATTTCGTTACCTGCGAATTCAGAAATATCCACTGTATTAAACCAAATATCATCCTCAACTTCCAAGGGTAAGGAACTATAAACGACTGACCAAGTTTCGCCTCCATCGGTGGACACTTCAACCATGTTGGAATCATTAGCATCCTCAGAATAGGTATATGTTTCAATGAACTCAATATAGGCAGCTGTATAATTAGTAAGATCAATCGTTTCCGAAATTAATCGACTGTCAATTGGAATTGTGTCAGATTGAGTGTAAGAAGCATAAGCACTAAAATCATCATCCCCGCCATCATCGCAAGGGAACATTCCTTCACCGCAATCAACGGCAGCACTATCGCTGTAGCGGAACCATCCCCCAGTACCATTTTCTACATCATTAACAATTTCCATTTCTCCGATAGCTAAGGAGCAAACAGGGAAACATTTATCGTATAAAACATCTCCAAAATCTTCAGTCTGGACCCACGACAGGAAAACTTCCTCATTAAAAAAGTAAGCATCTAAATATGCAGGTGGGCAAAGTGATTGGCTATAACTGACAACGGTAATAACAAATCCAATAAATAAAACTTTTAACGATCTCATGATAGGAATTCCTTATAAATTGTTTACAAAAAGCCGCGAAAAGTAAATGAATAAGTTATTTAATCAAAAAAGAAAAAATGGAAAATCCTTTTTGTACCATTGTCATCTATTTTGACTGATTGCAACTCATCATTTGTTGCGGTACTTTTCGCATTATGACAAGAAATTGGAACAGGAAAATACTAAACATATTGGTTACGGTCTCATCCTTATGTTTTTGTGGAGAAGTGGATCATTATCTCTCATGGGGACAAACACTGGAAGATGCCTCCCCGATCCTGAATGTAAAATTAAATGAGATCATAAACTCCACCGTTCGATCCTTGCCAAAAGATTGTTCTTGCAAAGAAGCGGCGGGCATGGTTTTGAGTGGTCTTGGCGTGAGCCTTAATTCAAATTTTGAAAAATGGATCAAGGAAACAGACAAGGTTGACAAATTCATGCCCAACATAGACCTTGCTTTACGAGAAAGTATTTTTAGCGATCACAATTCCAAATGGTCCCAAATTGAAAGAGCGTTTTTCACAATCCAACTGGATGAGATCATTAATGTGGGCGGTGTCTACCTGGGACTCGATAAACTTTCCCATTTCTCGGGGTCTGGCTACTTGTATTACCAGGCATACCGGATTTCAAAAAAAGCCGGGAATGTTGACCCGATTGAAATGGCGATAAAGGTGGGCATAACAGGTGAAAAAACTGTCATCGGGCGCATGGTAACGGGTGTTTTTTCTTATGCAGACCTGGAAGCAAATTTCCAAGGATTTCTTTTCGGGTTAGATATGTGCGAAGGTGTTGATCCTTTTCTTCAACATTCTAAGAATGGATGGAAATTCTCACGACCATTTGATATTAGATCTTATGTGAATCCAAATTGGGATGAATCTTACAATCCATCATTTTATTTTGACGGGTTAAACCTCATGTTAATGCCTAAATCAACTCCAGCATTAAATAATCTTCCTGCTTTTTGCAATGACTTCCATTCATCCTTCGTGCAAGATCTTTTTCAATATTACGACTCAATTCAGTCAAGATCTGAGTCAGTCATCCACTTAGACTCTCTTATTTCAATCAAGGAATTACCCGACCCTTCTCTCTTTAACATTAAAATCATTTGTGTGGATTGATGCTTTATACGTTAACTAAAATAATTTCTATTATTAGTGTCCGCTCATTTTTTAATCGCATTACGGTCTGGCATGAGGATCGGATTCCAAAGGTCGGACCTGTCATTTTTGTTTCCAACCATCCCAACACCATGATGGATCCGCTGGTGGTGGGCACATCCTGTAAAAGAGAATTACATTTTTTTGCGAAAAGCACACTTTTTAATCACTGGATAAAACGATTTTTTCTATCCAGGCTGAAACTCATCCCCGTTTACAGGAAACAGGATGATCCCAAGTCATTGGCGAAAAATCTGAGCACATTTGAAAAGGGATACAGTATTCTCGAAAAAAAGGGCGCATTCCTGATTTTCCCTGAAGGTGTTTCCACCGGTGATCGAATCCTGGAAAAGATCAAGACGGGCGCTGCGCGGATCGGGTTTGGGGCAGAATCGAAAAATAATTTTCAATTGGATGTGAAGATCATTCCCGTAGGGCTCAGTTATTCTGATGTGATCCGGTTCAGGAGTGATGTATTTGTTCGTTTTGGAAAACCAATTTCCCTGGGAGATTACCAGGCATCCTTCGTAGTGGATGAAAAACAAACTGTAAATAATGTGACTGATGAGATCGAAATCGCCTTAAATAAACTCACAACCAATGTGAATGAACTGGAGATCGCTGATCTGGTTGAATGCCTGGAATTAATCTATAAAAAAGAGTTGATCCTGGAAATGGGTTTAGAATTGGAAAGCAAGCAGGATGATTTTTCTGTCACCAGGGGATTGATAAACGCCGTTGAATGGTACCAGGATCGGTATCCGGAAAAAGTGGAACGATTTCGTGAACTGATCGCTCAATATTTGGATCGATTGGAAGCACTGAATATCCAGGAGTCATATCTAGGTCCTGGTGGACGGGAACTCACTTTACTGAACCGGTTGAAAGCCATTGGGTTTATGGTTTTGGGATTCCCAATTTTCCTATGGGGATTATTGCATAACTATCTTCCATATAAATTCCCTAGATGGTTTGCGAACAGAGCCACATACTTTAAATCGCAGATAGCACCTTTTAAATTGCTGTCCGGCATCCCTGTTTTCCTTCTCTATTATTCCATGGTACTCTCAACGGTCCATTGGGTTTTTGGTGACACAACTATCACACTTCTTTGGGGATTTACACTTATCCCCACGGGGAATTTTGTATTGACCTACTTGGATGGCGTTAATGGTTATCGACAGCATTTACGGTTTATTTCTCTATTTTACAAAGAGAGAA
>DQOT01000365.1 GCA_015658495.1 Fidelibacterota bacterium
AAAGAAATTCTCCGGGATGATAAAGTCATCACCCTGGTTTTATCGCCAAAACGGGGTGGTTTGCCCATTCGGGGTGCGGTGGTTTACAATTTCACATCTTTCGGGTTTCCAGATGAAAAAGTTGAGATTATTCATGCGGAACAAGTAAAAAAAGATCTACATATCACATTGCCACTTAAATCCACACATAATCGCATTTTACAGATTATCGGGATCAATCAGTTGGGCGGAATGGTGAGTCCCTACCACTGGAGCACAATGACGCCTAAAATGAGTGTAATCGATATTCGCCCTGACCTAAAGATATCCAACACAGAACGTGGACTCTTTTTCCAGGTTGAGATGGATCAATATGTCCCTGCGCGGGCCACCCTCAAATTGGCGAATGATAATACATTTATGTCTTATCCATTGGAGCAAGTCCGGCCCAATACATTTCTCACGGAACGTCTTTCTCATCATGTTGTCAATGACATGAAATATGTGGATGTGGAATTATCCCACAAAGGACAAGTCCGGGAAACACGATTTCATTATCAACTCACTGCCACAGGCCCGGGACAGGAATCTTTTGTGATATCCAACGATCGCAACTGTTCTATCCAAACACAACCCAATACATTTTACCAGACCAATGTGATCTGGATTGACCGTGTGAAGGAATTTGTGCCGGTGAAGGATGGATTTCATTTATCACCAGTTTATCAGCTCCAACCCTATGATCTTGTCCTGAAAAATAAATTTCGGGTAGGGATTCGGTACGAGCGTGACCTGGCAGCTCACACCAATCTCGGGATCTATTATTACGATCAAAATGAAGAAAGATGGATTTATACACCCACCGAGAATAATCAGCGAAAACAAATACTTACGGCTGAATTGAGTCAAATGGATGCTGTTACGGTCATCCAAGATCTGGATTCTCCCCAAATTAAGGATATGTTCCCTGCAAACAGTGCCCGGTACCAGATCCAGGATGTAAGAGAAATTAAAATAGTTGTGGATGATATTATTTCCGGGATTGAATCTGAAGAAGCATCTTTTGATCTCCTCTTAAATGACATTCCGGTTTTTCCTGCCTACCAACCCCTTAAAAAAGAAATATCGTATTCCTTTGAACAACCCCTTTCACAAGGCCAGCATAAGATCGATTTTAAAGTTCGGGATCGGATGGGCAATGAGTCCGCCGAAACCATCTACTTCTCAGTTTACTAATGTTTTTCCCTTATAAAGATGATAACCCAAGGATCCTTTTCCCTTTTGTCACCTATGGTATCATTGCGGTGAATGTTGTGATTTTTCTTGGACAATTTCTTATTTCTGGGAGAGATCCGCAAATGGGTGCAGCATTGGTATTTACTTTTGGTTTTGTCCCAGCGGAATTCAATCCACTTACTATTTTCACGTCCATGTTCATGCACGGCGGATTTGCACACATCATCGGGAATATGTGGTTTCTTTACATTTTCGGAGACAATGTTGAGAGTATTTTGGGCCATGTCAAATATTTTATATTTTACCTGGCTTGCGGCGTTGGTGCCGCTTTGGCTCAATTCATTATTGAATCCACATCCCAGGTTCCCATGATCGGCGCCAGCGGTGCCATTGCAGGTGTTTTGGGCGCGTATATGATCCGATTCCCCAAAGCGAGAGTTCATGTGCTGGCCGTACTTTTCATTTTTATTACAACTTTTGTTGTTCCAGCCCAAATTGTGCTTGGATTATGGTTTTTAATGCAATTAACCGGCGGGCTTGGTAGTTTGGGCGTGGACACAACTGGCGGTGTTGCCTGGTTTGCCCATATTGGTGGCTTTATTATTGGTGTAACTTCTCTAAAATATTTTCAAAATTTTCAAATCGAAAAAGTATGAACCAGAAACTCATCCAAATTGCCATGGAGATGCGGAATCGTTCTTATGCGCCCTATTCTAATTATCAAGTGGGTGCTGCGGTGGAAACCGAATCCGGGGAGATCATTGGCGGTTGTAATGTAGAATCATCCAGTTATAGCCTGACTTGCTGTGCAGAACGGACAGCTCTTTTTCGCGCTATTGCCGAAGGACATACTTCCTTCAGAGCCCTGGCTGTTGCCACAGAAAATGGTGGGTCGCCTTGCGGTGCATGCAGGCAAGTAATCTGGGATCTTTGCAAAGAAATCCCGGTTCATATTTGTGATAAAAAAGGATGGGTGAAAACACTCACATCTTCGGAACTTCTGCCTGACGCGTTTGATGATTCAGATTTAGAACCCTTTAATAAACTCAATGTGTGAAGAAAAAATAGATAAAATTTCCCTGATTAAGACGGGAAATGCAGTTAATAACGGTGCTATGAACAAATTTTCAAACGAAAATCAGGGGAATTTTGGACTTTTTAATTTGTGCAATAGGTTTTTCAAAGGGTTCTTTTAAAATGAAAACTATTATTATCGGCATCGCCGGGGGAACCGGTTCTGGGAAAACTTCACTGGCTAAAGGAATTCTTGCGGAATATGGTGAAGGCGAAGTGGCTGTTATTGAGCAGGATTCATATTATAAAGACCTCTCCCATATTTTGTATGAAGAACGGGTGAACCAGAACTATGACCACCCCGATTCCATCGATATTGATCTCTTTGAATCCCATTTACAAGATTTATTGAACGGCAAATCTGTAGAAATTCCAACCTATGATTTTTCCACCCACGTTCGCATGGATAAAACCACCTCGGTTACACCCCATCATGTGATCGTTGTAGAAGGAATTCTCACACTCCATTATTCCCAACTTCGTGATTTATTCGCCATAAAGATCTTCGTGGATACGCCGGCTGATATCCGTTTTATACGACGGTTGACACGGGATATCCATGAGCGCGGGCGGACACCAGAGTCGGTGAATAAACAATATCTTTCCACCGTCCGCCCTATGAATGAACAATTTGTGGAACCCTCCAAATATTATGCTGATCTCATTGTTCCTGAAGGAGGTGAGAATAAAGTTGCTGTTGATCTTATTCGAACCAAAATTAATTCTATTTTAAAAAAACTATGACCTTAACTCCAATTAATTCCGGGTGGATCGAAGTGATCTGCGGCAGTATGTTTTCCGGAAAAACTGAAGAATTGATCCGACGACTTCGCCGTGCCCAGATCGCCCAAATGCCCACCATAATCTTTAAACCGCGGATCGATTCCCGTTATAGCGATTCTCACATTGTGAGCCATAACCAAATCAAATTGGAATCTCATCTTGTAAATACGCCACAGGACATATTACCCCTGGCCGAAAACGCTCGGGTCGTTGCCATTGATGAAGCGCAATTTTTTGATGATTCTATTTTGGATGTTTGCAAATTACTGGCCAGCCAGGGAAAACGCGTAGTGGTGGCTGGATTGGATACTGACTATCGCGGTGTTCCTTTTGGTCCCATGCCCCAACTCATGTGCGAAGCGGATTATCTCGATAAACTCCGGGCTATCTGTGTACAATGCGGTAATCCAGCAACCTATACACAACGAACCTCGGCCGATGCGGGACAGGTGGTGATTGGTGAATTAGATAAATATGAAGCGCGCTGTCGGAATTGTTACGAAATGCCGGAGGATGAAAAATGAATCTAATTAGTTTAGTCGGCCTTGTTACATTATTGGGAATCGCAGTGGCTTTGTCATACAATTTTAAACAAATAAAATTGAGGCCTATTCTGTGGGGGCTTAGCCTACAATTTATATTTGCATTAATTATTTTGAGAGATGATTATTTAAGTTTTACTGGTATGGGGATTTTAGGATTACTCTTACTAACCTACCTTCTCCAAAAAGATGATAAAAAATTTGGCGGCAGATTTCAAAGTATTTTTATTTTGGCAACCGGAGGCCTTGCCATTGGATACGGAGTAAACTTCCTTGGGGAAAATATTGGAATAGTATTAATCGTCCTATTAATTATAATCCTTCTAAATAGTTGGCTGAAGTGGGCTCAAGACTATCAACGATATATTAGCGCCCTATTTGTAATTGTAGGTATTAGTTATATGATACACAATGATATAACTGGTCAATATTTTTTTAAAACGTTCAGTGATAAAATAGCCTACTTTTTAAGTTTGTCTGACTATGGTGCTCAATTTCTTTTCGGAAATTTGACAAATGCAGAGCATTTTTTTACAGCGCCTAGTTCTAGTTGGCCTGGATTTGGATTTCAATTTGCTTTTAAAGTTTTACCCACGATTATCTTTTTTGGTGGTTTCATGAGCGTCCTTTATTATTATGGTGTTATGCAAAAAGTGATTGAAGCTATCAGTCATTTTATGAGATGGACTATTGGAACAAGTGGTGCAGAGACATTATCCTGTAGTGCTAATATTTTTGTCGGACAAACAGAAGCGCCATTATTGATAAAACCTTTTTTAGACCAAATGACAAAGTCGGAATTGCTTACTATTATGGTTGGTGGATTTGCAACCATTGCAGGTGGTGTCTTGGCTGGATATATTTCTATGGGAATACCTGCAGGTCATTTAATTGCAGCAAGTGTTATGTCTGCACCTGCGGCGCTTGTTATTGGGAAAATTATCTACCCCGAAACAGAACATTCAGTTACGGCGGGTGATGTTGCTTTACCAGAGATTGTAGTAGGATCTAATGCAATTGAATCAGCGACAAATGGCATCACTGATGGGATGAAACTTGCAGTAAATGTTGGTGCCATGCTTATTGGATTTATTGCCTTAATTGCTGTAGTGGATCTTACTTTAAATTGGATAGATGGACTTATCGATGGGCTATGGTTTAAAGGTGAATATGTTGAATATATTGCAGCTGGACTCTCACCTGCAAAAGGTGAATTTGTTGGATATTTTCCCGGCTCTTTGCAAACATTATTCGGGACAATTTTCTCACCACTCGCTTATTTAATGGGTGTCCCTTGGGATGATGCCAGAGCTGTTGGTAATCTTCTGGGAATAAAAATTTCATTGAATGAATTTGTCGCCTTTGGAACTCTTGGTGGATACATCAGCGATGGAATCATTAGTGATCGAGCAACGATAATTTCAACATATGCTTTATGCGGTTTTGCCAATTTTGGATCTATCGGAATTCAGATAGGCGGTATAAGCGCTATTTCACCAAAAAGGAAAGCTGATTTAGCAAAAGTGGGTGTCCGGGCAATGTTTGGGGGTGCAATCGCTTCTTGGCTTACAGCAACCATGGCTGGGATTTTACTTTAATTAAGAATTAGGGCCACGAATGAAATTATTGATTATGGGACCGCCAGGCGTTGGCAAAGGAACCCAGGCGGACCGTATCAAAGACAAATTGAAAATTTTGCATCTTTCCACCGGAGATATCCTCCGGGCAGAAGTTGAAGCAAAATCTGCAATTGGGGTGGATGCTAAACTTTATATGGATTTCGGGAAACTTGTGCCCGATCATATCCTGATTGAAATAGTGAAAGAGCGTATCTCAAAAGACGATTGCGAAAATGGTTATCTTTTGGATGGCTTCCCCAGGACCCTTCCCCAGGCAGAAGGACTCGATGAAATGATGCATTCCATCGGACATGATTTGGAGTGCGCCATCAGTCTTACAGCAGACGAAGATGAATTGGTGGAAAGACTCATCAAACGTGGCAAAGAATCGGGACGGAGCGATGATACACCGGAGGTGATTCGAAATCGGCAAAAAATCTATTGGGAACAGACAGCTCCGTTATTAGACTTTTACCGTGGAAAAGGTATCCTGAAGGAAGTGGATGGCTCGGGTGAAATACCAGAAATCACTGAACGAATATTAGACGTTTTAAAATAAAATGCTGCAAATCGGTCTCACCGGCGGAATCGGATCTGGAAAAAGTTCTGTAAGCGCTTTGTTTAATGAATGGGGCGCCTACATTTTTGATGCAGATACGGTAGCAAAAAGCATCCTTGATACCAATGACACAGCCCAGAGCGAACTCATTGCAGAATTTGGAACGGATGTTTTGGGCGCTAACAATAAGATCGATAAGGCAAAGTTAGCTAAGATCGCTTTCCAGGATGAAGATCACCAACAACGTCTTAATATCATTATACATCCTTACGTTTTTACTGAAATTGATTCCACATTCGATAAAGTTTTGAAGGGTGGAACGCATGAGATCTTTGTGGTAGATGCAGCGTTGATTTATGAATCCGGTGCCTATACACATATGGATTATGTGATTGTTGTAACCACCCATCTCAAAATTCGGACGGAACGGGTTATGAGTCATGGCAGGTTAACGAGAGATGAATTCCTACAACGTTTAGAACTCCAATGGCCCGATGAAGACAAGGTCCACATGGCGGATTTTGTAATCCATAACAACGGCACAATAGACCAGTTAGAAGTGGAAGCAAAAAAGATATACAACCGGCTGTTTTAAAGAGCTCTAAAAACTCATAAAAAATGAATAACTCCCACCGCCGCTACCGTTGAATCTTGGATTTACAATATTATTATAAATGGAACCAAAGGAATATGAGAAACCAATGGACGCAAAATAAGTGAATTGCGTTTGCAATTCCGCCCGTTCCAGTAAAACATCTTCAATAGAATAATCCCCTTTTGGAATGGATAATTGGTTATGAACCATGGAGCCTGATCCGTTTACATTCAGGGATAATCCTTTGATCAATCGCAGGGAGAGTCCTGTATTCAGCGAAATTATATTTTTTGAAAAATCATGAAAATAGTGGTCTCCGCTGATGGATGTATTAATGGATCCCCAGGGCTTCACCGTATTATATGAAACGGACACACCTTCGCCAAACAACATTTCTTCCGTCTTAAAATATATCGTCGTATCCGTATAATCTACATGCTTTGCTGTGAATGAATAATTCAAACGGAGCGATTGCTGATTCGATTCTGAATATGGATATAGGCTATATTCAAATTCTGGCGTGATGGATAGTCCCAGATCCGTATTTCCATAGGATGAATTCCAGGCGGAGGTCCATAATCCCGCAGACATATGGCCCGTTAGGGATATAATAACCGATCCGCTAAATCGCCGGCTATTAGAGGTGCTTAAATATTCTGTGCCGCCGTATTCATACATATTTTCATTATAACTCCCGTTGGTGGACAGGCTGAATTTCCAGTCCTCCGTCACACGGCTGGCGCTAATAGTCCCAAAAATATTAAAAGAGCGTGATGATTGTTGTGCGTTCATAAAACTGTTTCCACGAATCTTGAACACCCAGTTATTCCATTTGTCTTCGACTTTTTCCGGTGATGTTTGAACGCTGGCAACATCCACAGAAATTCGTGAAGCCAGGGGTGTTTTCAATAAATACGGCATCAGCCCAATCTGGATCATACGCACCCGTTCATTCCGGATTTGGTCCTTGGTATCATCAACATTGGTTGTGAATGAAAGGGTGTCATTCTTGCCGTTGAAGGTCGATTGGCCAATAAAATATAAGGAATATTCATC
>DQOT01000242.1 GCA_015658495.1 Fidelibacterota bacterium
CCGGTTGGACAGTCCATTAAGGACAGGGAGGCATGAGATTTTAATTTATGTAGAGGATCGGGCTGGCCATCATATAAAAAAACCCATTAACTTTTCTGTATATTAATGAAAACCAAAAAAGCCTGACCCATGTTCTTCCCCTACAAAGATGATAATCCACGTATTCTAGTTCCCTATGTAACCTATGGAATTATCGGCTTAAACATCTTCATCTTTCTATTTCAGGTTGGTTTGGGACAGGCAAATCAAAATCTAATTCGCCATTTTGGGCTAATTCCTGCCCATTGGTCTCTCATATCTCTCTTTACGTCTATGTTCCTTCATGGAGGGTTTGCTCATCTGCTGGGGAATATGTGGTTTCTGTGGATCTTTGGTGATAACGTAGAAAGTGCTCTTGGCCATGTGCGTTACCTGATTTTCTATTTCCTCTGTGGAATCGGCGCAGCTGTTGCACAGACAACTATCAATTTGGATTCCACGATTCCAATGGTCGGGGCCAGCGGTGCCATTTCCGGGGTTTTGGCTGCTTATATGATCCAGTATCCCAAAGCCCGTGTCCATGTGTTCATGTTCCTTTTCATTTTTTTTACAACGTTTCGCGTCCCTGCTTTCGTTGTAATCGGCTTCTGGTTTCTGGAACAATTAACAAACGGGTTGGGCTCTATTGGACTGGATATTTCCGGGGGTGTCGCCTGGTTTGCCCATATAGGTGGTTTTATCGCTGGTGCAGGATTGATTAAACTTAACCCTCTTATCCGGATAGAAAAAATATGAGTAACCAAGAAATTGGAAATCCATGAAAAAATTAATTGATCACGCCATCGCTATGATGGAAAAAGCATACACACCCTATTCAAAATATAAAGTGGGTGCAGCTGTTCTCACCGAAGACAAAACTATTATCGGCGGCTGTAATGTTGAATCCAGCAGTTACGGACTAACCTGCTGCGCTGAAAGAACAGCATTGTTCACAGCAGTTTCAAAGGGACATTTATCTTTCAAAGCATTGGCCGTGGCAAGCAAAAACGGAGGGACTCCATGTGGGGCTTGCCGCCAGGTAATCTGGGATTTGTGTGGGAACATCCCAGTTTACATTACGGATAAACATGGTAATGTAAGGGAAAAGGAAAGCAAAGCTTTATTGCCGGATGCATTTGACGAAAACAAATTAAAATGACTAAAGTTGATATGGAAAACCTGTCAAATGACCTATACATTGGCCAAATAAAAACAACATTATGACTTTAACCCCTCGTGATTCAGGTTGGATTGAAGTGATCTGTGGCAGCATGTTCAGCGGGAAAACGGAAGAGTTAATCCGCCGAATCCGCCGGGCTCAATTCGCCAAAGTATCCACTTCCATTTTCAAACCTCATATGGACAATCGCTACAGCGAAAACCAAATTGTTTCCCACAATAATATGAAAATGGATTCTCACCTCGTAAATAATGCTCAGGAAATCTTGGAATTGGCCCAAGACTCGGAGGTTATTGGTGTCGATGAAGCCCAGTTCTTTGATGATCACCTGGTAAATGTATGTAAATCTCTTGCGTCAGAGAAAAAACGGGTGATTATTGCTGGGTTGGATACAGATTTCCGCGGAAATCCATTTGGACCCATGCCCCTGCTTATGTGTGAAGCAGACTTCCTGGATAAATTGAGAGCTATCTGCATGATCTGCGGAAATCCCGCATCCTGCACACAACGAAAAACAAAGCAAACCAGACAGATTGTTGTTGGGGAAACCGATATCTACGAAGCCCGCTGCCGCAACTGTTTTCAACCGCCTAAGGAATAAAAAATGCACCCCCAGGGACTGATAGGAATGATTTTGCTTTTGGGAATA
>DQOT01000143.1 GCA_015658495.1 Fidelibacterota bacterium
TACCGGTTCTCACTTTCCATTTATCAGTGATCTGCGATGTGAGATCAAATCGTATTTCATCTGTAATGGCACGAGAATCTGCATAAAAAGTATCATGGCCGCCAAAAGTACGGCTTTCATCCCAGGCAACGCCACTTTGAGCATAATTCGGCATATAGTAATAGGGATTCGGAACCCCCGGGATAAAACTAACATTGAGAGGTACACGAAAGTATCCGGGCACATTCTGGTAGCGAAGTTCTACTGAACGATAATCATAAAAAGGTTCATAGTCTTCGTACATTTCCGGTTCAAGCCAATAGTCGCCATCCCGTTCAATTAAAGGTTTGACCAATTCTGGGCCATCCCATATATTATTCCCGTTAGCATCGGTAAAGTCCTCGCCCACATCCCAAACACCGTTTCCATTTCCATCTCTGAAATTCTCTGCCAATTCCCAGCTATATAAACCGGGTTTTGCCCCGTGGTACCAGCCGGTGCGTTCATCCACATTCGTGTAGCGAATTGTATCTCCGTCTTCCCCGATACTATAAGGGATTACATTTCTATTTTCCGGATCAGATATATCTTTATACCCCGCAGGATGGCGCCATTCAAACCAGTTTGGGTACCCATCACTATCATTATCCCGCCAGCGAACTCCCTGGAATTGATCCTGTGTAAACCTTGATGTCCTTATTGTATAAAATGTTCTTTGGGTCAAGGAGTGATTTACTTCAAAATTATATCTATAAGTATCCCGAAAAAGTTCGTTCCGTCCTTCATCCCAATATAAATACCTTGGATTAAAAGATTGACGATGGTTCCCAACCTGCCAATAGGCACCATGGAAACGCAGTTTATTGGTTAATTTGAAGGTCAATTTTGCGAAAACATCCCAGGTTTTATTAAATCCAAATCCGCGGAATCCGGCCACATTGTCCCAAGGATAAACAAGTGCTTTTTTATTTTTTGAAATATTTTCCAGGTTTTCGATTAGATCCGTATCTGTCCGATAAAAATAATCACCATTATGTAGCGTAAATACCCTGTCATCAAATTCATAGACACCGTAATTATCCTTTGTTGTATACTGCCCCGATATCCAGAAAGTCAGTTTGGGAATTCCTAAAATAGGACCGCCTATGCCAATATTTAGATCGTCATAACCACGGATCAGATCAAAGTTTTCTGTTTCGTCGGTTTGCCCCATTGCAGTATTGATCAAGGCACCAACCTGACTTGTTTCAAACTTGATATTATAAGTAATCTGTTTTCCACCCGAATTGGTATGAAAGTTTGATACAGCAGATTGGGCATCACCATATTCAGCATTAAACCCGCCGGGCTGCCAGTCAAATTCTTTTACAGCAAACAAGTTTAACCGTGTGCCGGATCCGATGGAACCAAAGATCGGATTCCGCAGGTACATGCCATCCATCATGTAGGCAATCTGTCCAGACCGGCCCCCTTTTACATGGATTTCCTCGATGCCGCGCTCTTCATGATTGGGAATCGATTTATTCCGGCTTTCCACCTTAACCACCCCGGATTGTAATGTATAAAGTTCAGTTAAATCACGAATAGGTAAAGCTTGTATTGCTTCTTTACTCACGGTGATTTTTTTAGCGGTGGCCCCTCTCTCTACCAGGGGTCGCTCTCCAATCACTTCCACTTCATCACCGGCAACAACTTCTAAAGGTAATTTAAAATTCAGCCAAACAGTTTGGTCCATCATAACTTGGATTTCTTTCTTGGTGAATTTTGCATATCCCATCATGGTGACAACGACATCATATTCCCCCACAGGAATGTTCAAAATGAGATAATTCCCATCAATATCCGTAGCAGCACCTATGCTTAGCTCAGGCAGAATGACATTCGCACCGGGAAGGGGAACACCCTCCTCATCCGTCACTTTCCCGCGGATAGTCCCATCCGTACCACCCAATAAAAAAGATAAGAGAAAAAAGAGTGTGAAAAAGTGTTTCAATTTCATCATTCGTCCAACTCCCGCAGGTCAAGTGTCTGTATCCCTTTTTGAGTGCTGACACGGAAAGGTTCAAAATCAAAATCCGGGTGATTTCCAATATCCCGAAGTTCAATGCTATGAATCGGCTGGGTTAATTTTCTAAATACGCCTGCGCCGGGGGTCACATCAATCGAAGTTAATTCAATTTTATTCAAGCCAACCCACGCTTCATTATTATCATCAGGGGGACCATTTGGTGTCCAGTCAGAATTGTAGAAATGCTCAGTCCAGCGAATAAATATTTCACTTTTAACCAGGCCCTTTTTATACGCAAGCCACGTTTCAGTCCGCTGGCCAAACTCAACACCACTGCCCAGCATGGTCATGGTCATGATTTGTGTCACCTTAAAACAATCGTTAAAGGTGGTATCAGCCGGTGGACATTCACTGCCATCCGCTACAACAGAATTATTGGCAAGACATTCATAATTACCGTCACTGGTGGAGGTAAAGGATTTAATGGCTGCAGGAACAGTTACACTGGATGATTCAACATCGTAACTCTTTTCAATAAAATAAACTGCAATCTCGGTGGTATCATAATAGGCAGTGTCCACATGCTCTCCATCCCGTAGCGATCCTTGATGGGTATAAAAAAGAACTTCACTTTCAAGATGCCGCTCATTCCAAAATCCGCTTTGGATTTCCTTGGGATTAAAATAAAACCCAACCGGCAGAAAATAGGAGGGATAAACCACCTGGTTTAAATGTTTTGGCTCGTGGAAAATGTGGTAATTATAGAACCGTTCCGATGTGTTACCGGATGTTTTAGTCCATTCGGATTTCGTGATATAATAATCATCCGGCGATAAGGAACTCCCGGTAATATGCCCAATTTTTTCCCGTGTATACAGTGTTATCAGGGAATCAACATCATCCACATACTGCTTTTTAAGGTCATTGAATTCAATGGTTTCGATCAGATCGGTGTATTCCCTCCCCCAACGATCGGTAATGTCATCTCCTAATCCAACTTCTAACAGAACCTCAGGATCCTCAGGATCACTGTAATCAACAATAAGATTATTGGGTTTATCACCAATGACATAAAAGTAATTTTCTAACGTCCCATCCCCGTCAGAGTCCTTTGAAATAAATTCCTCATCCAAGTCAAATATTTTATTTCCCCGATCACAAAATCCACCATCTGTATCTTCAGTAAATGTTCCGATACCAGCACAATCTGATTCATTATTTACCCGAGGCTCAGCATCATCCCATATTTCATTGCAGTTCCGATCCTGGTAGGGTTCACTGTTATTAAACTCTTCATTCCCATTGATGTCGAAATACGGTTCTGCCGGATCCCAAATCCCATTGCCACTATCATCAAATTCATAGGCGATGGAAATTGTATCATTCCCATCATAATCCTGAATTATATCATCACCGGCATCATATTCACCATTATTATTATTGTCTGCATACTCATAAAGTGCTTCATATACCCCATCTTCATTATAATCAACAAGGGCTTCCTCTCCCGCGTCCCATTCTCCATTATCGTTACAATCTGTATTGATCCTGAACACTAGGGAATCAGCACTCAATTGTTGTTTGGTAAACTCAAAATTGGTAATAAACCGAATCTGATTATCAGCCAGGAAAACATAATTCGTATCAAACCATTCAGAAGAATCAACAAAGAGCAAACCTTCATCTATAAAGGGCGTATCAACAACAGACCAATAAGCGCTCACATCAAAGGTGTCTGAATAATACAACATGGTGTCCGCCTGTACCCAGTCGGAATTCACTAATTTATATCGTTGGAGGGATGGATCTGCCAAGAGATCCCATTCTAATTTTTCAAGGTTCTTGAAAGATGTGGATGTCATTAGTACCGAATCAGGCACAATGGAATCCTGTACAGAAAGAGAATCAATATAATGTCGTTGGGTAAATTGTGATTCATCGGAAGGGGTCATGGAAACCAAGTGGTTCTGGAAGGTACGGAATCCTAACTCCGGCGGGGTATCTCCAGAAAGTTCGTAATAATCAAGGTAATGATCGAATGAGGCCATCAGACTAGGATCGTACCGGAAAAATTTGGCATCAATTTCGTCTTCGAAATTGTAGAAATAATCCGTAATAGAACCTTGAGTGTCTGTCAGGTCTTCATTCAAGGTATTTCTGAATGATATGTTTTCATCCTCTTGGGTCGAATCCTCCGGCTTTTCGCAGGCCCAATGAGCAAAACTGATGATTAACAGGAATAAGGGAAAAAGGTTTTTCATGTAGTTTTTACGCGTTCCAAACAGAAATGAAGCAGTCAATTTAAGTAAAAATGGCAAATCAGTCGTTGTTTTTTTATGAACCCTTAAACAGAGATTATGATCAATACGAAATACTTAAGAATTCTACTCACTTGCTTTATACCTACCGTTTGCCTAGCTGACCTTGCCAGCCCGACTCCGTTTAAAGCTACTCAGCCCAATGGGATTGAAATTGAAATTTATAATCGGGGGAATTATCTCCAAGGGTGGCATGAATACCATGAATGGACCATTGTCCAAAACATTGAAGGCTGGTGGGTCTTCGCCGCAGGAAATGTTGGCTTTCAACTCATCCCATCAAATTTAAAAGTTGGGATTGATCCTGAGCCCAATCCGCTTTCATCTTCAATTCAAAAAGGGATCCGCCCGGATCGCCGTGTTCTCGAAGATGATGCTCCCATTCCAGATTTACAGTCTGCAAGAACGGATACATTCCATGTCCCCTTAATATTGATCGAGTTCCCTGATGCCCCGGCAACATACGATTCTGTCGATTTTGAAATGATCATGAATCAACCGGGATACTCTCATTTGAATTATGATAATACAGGCAGCTTTCGGGATTTTTACCAGGAAATTTCTTATGGGCAATTCCTACCCATTTCGGAAGTAGGCAATTGGATCACCGCACCTTTCGACCACAATTATTATGGCTATAACAATCCCAACGGATGGAATCATGTAAGGCAATTGGTACGAGCCATGGTGGACTCATTGGAAGCGCAGGGATTTGATTGGTCACAATATGATAATGACAATGATGGCTATGTGGATGCACTGAATTTACTTCACCAGGGTGAAGGTGCTGAACAGGGAGATCATTCCAATATCTGGTCTCACAAATCAAGCCTGGGAAACCTATCAGTGACTTATGATGGTGTCACCATCAGTAGTTATACCATGAATCCGGAAATCCAAAGCGGCAACATTGTTGCTATTGGTGTTTTGGCCCATGAATTTGGCCATGCGTTGGGACTCCCGGATTTATATGACACAGATTATTCTTCAACCGGCGCCGGCAAATTGGCGCTCATGGGGAGCGGTGCATGGGGAACTAGTGGGAATTCACCTTGGTATCCGGCCACTATGGTTGGCTGGTGTAAAAATGAATTGGGGTGGGTGAATGTTGTTGAAATGATTGATGACACGGATGGGATTTCTTTACAGCAATCCTATTCTAATAATACAATTATTAAGGTAGATCATCCCCAAGCCACAGCAGAATATTGGCTCATTGAAAATCGCCAAAAAATTGGGTCCGATACGCTCATGCCCGCACCGGGTTTGGCCATCTGGCACATCAATGACAATATCGCCCAGGGTTGGTCACCAAATGCTAATGAGCCTTATTACGGGATTGGACTGGAACAGGCTGACGGCCAATTTGCTTTGGAAAATGGCGGACCGAGCGATGGCGGGGATGTGTTTCCCGGCGATTCGGATAATCGTGAATTCAGTCATTCATCAACACCAAGTACCACCAGCCTATATGGGGTAGCATCCATGCTGCGGGTTGATAATATTTCTGATCCGGGTGAATTCATGACCTTCGATGTGGAATATGGAGAAATCATTTTAGCAACAGCCTTCATATATGATGGCTCCGGTGTTGCAAATAATGAGGGTATGTTCTCGATTGGCATTAGCAATGAAATGGGTTTGGGTGAATTGGAATTCGAACTCAATTTTAATCCAAATGTACCGGATATTATTCAGGTAGCACCGACAGAGCGAACAAGCTATGATTCTGTTATTTTCAATGATCATACCGTCACACTTGTAAATCCTGTTATTTCTCCAGGATCAGGAGCTATTTTGGATTTGACTTTATTGAATAATACCGGTGTTGAAACGGATGTGACTGTTTCCTTTGATTATTGTCTTGCCTTTACGGATAATAATGTTGAAGTGGGCATAACAACAACAGACGAGGCAACTTATCATATTGATGCTCTGGACCAATTTTTTAATATCCAGGACGGAACCGGCACAGCGGGCGGCGGTGCTTCCTATGTTGTTTCACTTTATAACACGGTTCCCATTCCAATGACTGTGTTTCAATTATCCAATTCCCCCGGTTTGCTCACCCCCAGCGATGAGCCCTTCGAAGACAGCAACGAAAATGGTGAATATGATGAAGGTGAACCGTTCACAGATTGGAATGAAAATGAAATTTGGTCGCCCATGATTGAGCCCATTGATCTGGATGAAACCTGGGAATATGACTTTACACTTAACGGAATCGATTTGACCGTGGGATTATTTAATTGGCCAACGCCTTTAATTACAGGGTTACATAATTTATTTCGTGTGAATTGTGCTGTGAGCACGGAAGCCCAATTGAATCAGGAAATTGCTGTAGTTACAAATGTGATGATTCTTCTCGATGCTTGGGGCCATGAAGGCGTTCCATTTGTAAATGGTGAAGGTATGGTCACCATTGATGACGTTTTATCTACGGATGAATCTACCCAATTCCCAACTGAATTTTCCATCAATCGAATTTATCCGAATCCGTTCAATCCTGTTTCAACAATTCATTTTACTATAGAGACGACTGGCCAAACGTCTCTGCAAATTTTTAATTTAAAAGGACAATTGATCGAAACATTGATCAATGA
>DQOT01000309.1 GCA_015658495.1 Fidelibacterota bacterium
ACAAATATTGGATGTGGCTTTTTCTCGGCGAATATGTTGTTCCCGAGTCTGGAGTGCCATACGAAGTGCTGGCTTACCATGAGCATCTTGGGAGACACCAATAATTCTTCCAGGGATCTTTCGTTTAAATTCCTCCGAAGTCGCGAAGAAACCAGCATGGGGTCCGCCATACCCCATGGGTACACCAAACCGCTGGGCATTGCCAACGGCAGCATCGGCACCCATTTCTCCCTGTGATTTGAGAAGTGTTAATGCCAGTAGATCTGTGGCCATGCATACATAAGATTTATTTTCATGTGCGGAATCACACAAGTCAGTATAATCCTGAATGGATCCTTCCGTATCGGGATATTGAACCAAGGCACCAAAGACAGAGTCATTAAATTTGAATTGATTGTGATCTGATATTTTTAATTCAATTCTTAATGGTTCAGATCGAGTTTTTAAAATATCAATAGTTTGTGGATGGCATTTATTTGACACCAGAAAGGTCGTCTTAATTGGATCCCGGGTGGCGTTAAAAAACATGAGCATAGCTTCTGCCGCTGCGGTACCTTCATCTAATAAAGAAGAATTTGCCAACGGAAGTCCGGTGAGATCAGAAACCATGGTTTGAAAATTCAGCAATGCTTCCAAGCGTCCCTGGCTGATCTCCGCTTGATAAGGTGTGTATTGGGTGTACCAGCCGGGATTCTCTAAAATATTCCGTTTAATGACGCCGGGAACGACAGTGCCATAATATCCCATGCCAATGTAAGAACGAAATACAGAATTCTTACTCGCCAATTCCTGGAGCCGTTTGATGGTCTCCGGTTCAGATTTTTTAGTCGGAATATCGGGTGGCTTATCCGTAAGAATATTTTCCGGGACCACAGCCGTGGAGAGTTCATCTAAAGAAGAGAATCCAAGATCAGTGAGCATAGCCTGGATGTGGGCATCCCTGGGACCAAGGTGACGTTTAACAAAAGAATCGGACATAGATCAAAAATGATAAAAAGGGTTCAAAATAACGGGATGAGATTAAAGAAAATCCGTCCTTTAGCCTATTCAGATTTTCGTCTGTGTTCCTTGTTTTTATGGGTTATTTCTAGGCAATTTTCACCCATGAGAGAAACCACGGAATTCCAAGTTAAAAAAGAAGTTCTGATTAAAGTTGGAGATCGGGTTCTTATAGATGACCAGGAATGGAAAGTTGCTGAAATTATTGACGATACAGTTACCCTTTATCGAGAAGGCGTTGGCGGTATGAGCCACACGATTCATATGCCGGTTGAAGAAGCCGAAACTCTTCTCCCAGAACAGGCTTAAAAATAAAAACATATCAGAGATTTATTGATTCATAATCAGGGCTAATATCGGTAAATTCCCAAGCTAATTATGAAAAAAATAATTCAAACAAGATTCATAGTACCCGTGCCCGTGGGAAGTCATGCGGGACCAACACAGGAAACTGGATCGGAAGATAAAATATGTAGAATGCACCGTCAGCGGTGCATTTTTTTTACATTGAGGTAACTATGTCTATGGAAAAACTCATTGAACTACAAGGGATTGATACAAAATTAAGAGATCTGAATGACCTTCTGGGCGACCTGCCATCCAAAGTGGACGAATTGAATCAACAGGAAGAATCTATTAAAAATTCACTGGTAGAAAATATAGAGCGAATGAAGGAACTTGAAGTCGAATCTCACAAAGGGGAAGTCCGTATCGCAGAGATCAACGACAAGGTCAATAAATTGAAAGACCAACTCTTTCTGGTGACCAACAATAAACAATACGATGCATTGATGCATGAAATGGATCATATGAAAGAAGAGCGTACAACCATTGAAACAGAAACCTTCTCTTTCCTGGAAGAGAAAGAAACTTTAACGGAATCTGTTGAAACGATGGAATCAGAACTGGGGTCTTTATCGAATGATTTAACCGTTCGCCGGGAAAAACTGGAATCAGCGATTTCAGATTCTGCTGAAGAAAAATCTATTTTGGAACAACAACGATCAGAACAGGTAAACGGGATTGATCTCAATACTGTGTCAATATACAATCGCGTATTTGAAGCACGAGATGGATTGGCTGTTGTGAATCTTTCCGGGAATGGTTGCGGCGGATGTGGCGCACATATCCCCATGCAAAAAGTGACGGAAGTTCGTGCTAATACTACAATTCATCGGTGTGATGTGTGCGGAAGATTTCTTTATAGTGAAAATAATTCTGTAAATTAGATCGTTTATTAAAAATTGAGTCGGTCGGATGGTTACTCTTGGCCTGTGTTTGCAGCCCGAGAGAGGAAAGTCCGGGCACCGCAGAACAGGATGTCCCCTAACGCGGGGAGGTTCGCAGCAGCGGATCATGGAAAGTGCAGCAGAAAGTAAACCGCCCCGCTTTTAGCGGGGTAAGGGTGAAAGGGTGGTGTAAGAGACCACCAGGTTCTGAACAAATTCAGGATGCTTGTAAACCCCATCCGGTGCAAGATCGAATAGGCTTCGAGATGTTGTTCGCATCGCTAGCCTGTCTGCCGTAGCGTAGCGCAGGCTGAAGGGGCGGGTAGGTTGCTCGACCACGATGGTAACATTGTGGCTAGATCAATGACCATCCCTTTGGTTTTGATTCGTCAAATCAAAGGACAGAACTCGGCTTATAGATCGACTCAATTTTTCTATATTTTATGCGTTGGATATTCTCAAATCTTCAATCTGATCAGGTCAGAACCACCATGGAATACTACCATGTGCCAGAATCAATTGCGAAAGTGATGGTATCTCGCAAATTGACTGATATCGATCAAACAAAAGAATTTTTCTCACCGGATATCTCCCAACTCCATGATCCTTTCCTGATGAAAGGGATGGAAACAGCCGTGAATCGGATCATCCGGAATATTGAATCTGAAACACCCATTTTTATTTTTGGGGATTATGATGTGGATGGAACCACGGGCGCATCGCTTCTCTATACTGGACTATCAAATTTGGGCGCGAAGGTGAAAACCTATATCCCGAATCGTGAGAAGGAAGGCTATGGCGTTTCAGAAATGGGAATTGATAAAGCAGGGAAATTTGGCGCAGACCTGTTTATTACCTGTGATTGTGGTATTAATGCTATCAACCGCGTGAATTATGCCAATGAAAAAGGTATTGATGTGATTATCACTGATCATCATATCCCCGGGGAAACACTCCCCAATGCGTTTTCGATCCTAAATCCGAAACAGGTGGATTGTGGCTATCCATTTAAGGGATTGTGTGGCGGTGGTGTTGCATTAAAACTCCTATCTGGCCTTGTGAGAAAGATGGGTTATTCATTTGACCTGATCACCGATCTCATGGATCTGGCTGCATTGGGAACATCCGCAGATCTTGTCCCCATGAAAGATGAAAACCGGGTCTTTGTTCACTATGGATTACAAACATTGAGAACCACGCGGCGACCCGGACTTCGGGAATTGTTGAAAGTAGCAAAAGTAGATATTGAAGGGGATCTCACTGTGACCCAAGTGGTGTTTCATGTGGCGCCAAGGATCAATGCAGCAGGACGATTGGGAGACGCAAATCGATCTGTAGAATTACTAACCACGACGGATACAGGTAGAGCCAATGAATTGGCTCAAGAATTAGATCAGGAAAATATATCAAGACGAGCCATCCAGCAAGCCGTGGTGGATGAAGCGTTATTTTTGGTGAATTCAGAAGTGGATATGGAAAAGGATAAAGCCATTGTATTGGGATCGCGCGGGTGGCACCAGGGTGTGGTAGGCATCGCCGCATCCAAGCTCAAAGAAGAGTTCAACCGGCCTACTATTATTATATCGTTTGATGAAGAAGGAAATGGAAAAGGATCTGCTCGAAGTATAAAAGGACTGGACCTGTTTGAAGCTCTTTCATCAACAAAAGATCATTTAGAGAATTATGGCGGTCATGCCATGGCGGCTGGACTGGCGATCCATGAATCGAAATTAATTGATTTCCGAAATGCCTTTTTATCTTATGCCGATTCGACATTAAATGAAAATGACCTTGAACCCAGATTATATTTGGATGCGGAAATCAAATTGTCTGATCTGAATCGCCGGTTTATGGATTTCATGAAAAAATTAGGCCCCTACGGGCCAGGAAATATGCGCCCCAAATTTGCCGTGATAAATGCGGAAGTAATCGGGAATCCAAAGGTGATTGGGAATGGAGATCATATCCGGTTCCAGGTGAAACAAAAACAATCAGCCATCGATGTGGTGGGATTCGGATTGGCCAATCATTATCAAGATCTTATTTTGGGAGACCCTGTGGATATAGCATGCGTCGTAGAGACCAATGTGTGGAAAGGAAAGGAGAACACCCAATTAAATGCACGGGACATTCGATTGTCTTCAACTGTATAACTCTTATTGTAAATTCAAACTTAAACCTTTTAAAAAAGAACAACTTTTCAATGGATAATTTATTTTTTACTGACGAACATATCATGATCCGTGATATGGTGCGTGAATTCGCTGATTCCGAGATCACACCGGTTGCACGGGACCTGGATGAGCAGGGGAAATTCCCCAGGGATCTTGTGGATAAAATGGGTGAATTGGGACTCATGGGCATTATTATCCCGGAAGAATACGGTGGTGCTGGATTGGATATGGTTGCCTTTGCCACAGCCATCATTGAACTGGGACGAGCCGATGCATCTGTAGCCATCACCATGGCAGCTCATACGTCATTGGGTTCACTCCCCATCTTGATGTATGGCTCGGATGAGCAGAAAAACACCTACCTCCCAAAATTGGCATCGGGCGAAATGTTGGGCGCCTTTGGTCTCACGGAACCGGATGCCGGTAGTGATGCTGGTGCCACAAAAACAAAAGCAGTTCGTGGTGGGGATGAATATGTCGTGAATGGCGGGAAGATCTTTATTACAAATGCGGGAGAAGCGGGTGTGTTATCTTTCACATCCCAAGTGATAGAGAATGGAGAAAATTTGGGCATTGCTGCATTTTCGATCCCTACGGATACACCAGGATTAGAGGTGGGTCCTAAAGAAAAGAAAATGGGGTGGCGTGCCAGCGATACACGACAAATCTTTTTCAGGGATATGCGGATTCCTGTAACATCCATGCTGGGAACGCCCGCAGATGGTTTTAAAACATTTTTGAAAACATTGACATCCGGCCGTGTCTCCATTGGTGCATTGTCTGTCGGGACGGCTGTTGGTGCATATGAGCGCGCTTTGGCCTATTCCGCTGAACGGAGCGCCTTCGGAAAACCGATCAATAAATTCCAGTCTATTGGATTCAAACTGGCAGATATGGCAACCAAGATCGAAGCATCAAAATTGCTGGTTTACCATGCGGCATGGATGAAAGATCAGGGTATGGACATCACCAAAGAAGCAGCGATGGCAAAACTCTTTGCCAGCGAAACAGCCATGGAAGTAACCACTGAAGCCATCCAAGTACACGGTGGTTATGGCTATGTAAGGGAATATGATGTGGAACGTTTTTTCCGGGATGCAAAGATCCTTGAAATTGGTGAAGGTACCAGCGAGATTCAGCGGCTCATTATTTCCAGAGAAATACTGAAAGACATCCAAGTGTAATGGCGGACGAACAAAAATCCAATCCCCTAGTTCAGTATTTTTTATTGGATAAATATTGGAGACAATATCTAATCATCTTCGGATTGATTTTGCTGATCTCTACTCTTTTCCCCCATGGAAAGGCGCTGAAATATTCCTATCAGGTTAATGACATCACTCGGGAACCCATCATTGCCCCCTTTACTTTTTCCATTCTGAAATCTGAAGAACGGCTCCAAAAAGATCTGGATGAACAGAAAAAATCTGTCTCTTATATTTTTAACCGAAATGATGAAATCGTTGCAAAGCAAACAGATGCTTTGGGTGAGTTTTTTGCCATAACAAACGAGCTGCGTCATGCCATTTGGCGGCTTGAAGAATCCAAGCGGTTAGTCTATGAACGACGGTATCATAAACAATATGAAAAAGCTCGCTCCGAATTTGTGTCTGACAGTACGAACCTTTACATCTTGACAAATGAATTCCACCGGCTCTATTCATTTACTGTGGATAAACCGGATTGGCTCACCTATGTGACACCAGCACAGGATCCGAAAAATATGAAGGACCTGGATCGAAATACGGATCGCGTAATTCAAATTTGCAAAAACAGATGGACGGAGGGAATCTACGATATTGCAATCAGTGACATTACCAGTAACAAGGTGACGGTGAATCAAAGCGATGTTCCGGATCTTGCATCACCTCAAAGTTTCAATGATCTTCAAATGGCATGGACCAAAGCGCGCAAAGAATTGCTATCCGTTTTTTCGGACGGGGATATTTTCCGTGACTTGGGTTACGATCTCATTGTTGAATTCATGAAACCCAATCTGTTGTTTGACCTAGAGATCACTGAACGACGCCAAATTGAAAGTTTGAATAAAGTCCCCCGAAGCCAGGGTGTGGTTTTAGAAAATGAATTGATTGTGGATGCCAATATCATGATCACTGATGATGTCCTTCAAAAATTGAACTCATTGTCTGTGGCAGTCACAAAACAGGAAACCAATTCTGGTTGGGTGAAAATTGCATGGAGTTTTCTGGGGAGAATTATCCTGCTTTCGGTGGTGGTTTCCCTGTTTTTTGCATTTCTTGTGGTGTATCGTGTTACCATCTTTCGGGATTGGAAACTGGTATTATTGATCTCAATCGTTTTTTTACTTCAATTGGGATTGGCTCATATATTTGTGATTCGGTTGGAATGGTCAGAATATTTGATTCCCGTAACGGTTGGCGCCATGACCCTTACTATTTTATTTGATGCGCGCATCGGTTTCATGGCAACCACTTCCATGGCAATTCTCATGGGACTCATGATGGGGCAAAACATCGATCTTGTCATTGTTTCACTTTTTACAGCAACAATTGCTGTGTATAATATCCGGCAATTGAGAAAAAGAAGCCAATTATTCATCACCATGTTTGCCCTCATTGCTGCCAGTATTTTTGTCGTCTTGGGACTGGGTCTATTTAAAGAGCATAATTGGTTGACCATGTTAAATGATATTCAATTATTGACCATCAATAGTATTTTGGCTCCTATAGTGACCTATGGGATGATCGGCCTTTTTGAGATCCTGTTTGAAGTGACGACCGATTTGACCTTGATTGAATTATTGGATTATGATAATCCGCTTTTAAAACGGTCCCAGCAGGAAACGAATGGGACCTTCAATCACAGCATCGTGGTGGGAAATCTTGCAGAATCCTGTGCCAATGCTATTGGCGCACATTCATTGCTTTGCCGTGTGGGCGCCTATTATCATGATATTGGTAAAATAGTAAAGTCTGAATATTTTATTGAAAATCAATATGGCGGCGAAAATAAGCACGACTCACTTACACATACCATGAGTGCACGCATTATCCGAGCACACGTAAAGGAAGGGCTACGTCTTGCACAGGAATATGCACTTCCCAAATTGGTTTCTGATTTTATTCCCATGCACCATGGAACCACCCGCGTAGAATATTTTTATCGTATGGCCTTGAAGGATGCTGAAGAAACCGGTGCCACAGTGGATGAAAGTGCATTCCGATATCCCGGACCAAAACCAAATACAAAAGAGACAGGCATTCTCATGATTTGTGAGGCTGTGGAAGCAGCCGTTCGATCCATCAAGCAACCGGATATTTTCAAGATCGAAGCAATGATCGATAAGATTATTAAGGGACGCATCGATGATGGTCAGTTGAATGAGTGTCCATTGACGTTGGATGAATTAAATAAGATCAAGGGAACCGTCGATGGAAACATCGGTATGCTTCCCGTCCTACGGGGGATTTATCATATTCGGATTGAATATCCGGATGATCCTAAAAACCCTGCATCTGCATGATTAATATTTCCGTGGATTGTGATCCAGCGCTGGATTGTCCCAATGAAAAAATGGTTACAGATTTTGCCAGTTCCGTATTGAATAATCATGAAACTCCTGGTGGCGAGGTCACATTTATTTTTGGTTCGGATGAATTGTTATCAGACCTGAAAAAAGAATTTTTCCACAAAGATCAATGGACCGACGTAATCGCATTCCGGTTGAACGACACTGAGGAAAAAGATGTGGAAGGAGAGGTCTATATCAGCCTACCACGGGCGCAGGAGAATGCCGCATCCTTTGGTGAACCTTTTGAAAAAGAAGTGGCAAGGCTCATCATTCATGGCTGTCTTCATTTTGTGGGGTTTGATGATGAATCAGAAGAAGAAAAAATAGAAATGACAGAAATGGAAAATAATTATTTAAGCCAGGTAAACTGGCAAAAACTTTTTGAGAATTGAATGGATAAACAGCACGCAGCAGACAAATTTGTAAAACTTTTGGAAATCGTTGAAACACTCCGTGGACCCGATGGCTGTCCTTGGGATAAAGAGCAAACTCATGCATCGTTGCTCCCGTATTTTATTGAGGAAGCCTATGAAGTCATGGAGAGTGTGGACGAGGGTAATTGGGAAACATTCCAGGAAGAGTTGGGTGATATTATGCTCCATGTAGCGTTGCAAACGCAAATCGCAGCGGAAGATTCCAAGTTTACGATTGCCGATTCATTGGATACGGTGAATAAAAAACTGGTCCGGCGCCACCCTCATGTTTTTGGAGATAAAAAAGCCGATGTAGCCCTTGAAGCTAAACAAAATTGGGAAGCCACAAAACATAAAGAGAAAAATCGAAAATCTCGATTGGATGGCGTTCCTTCGGCATTACCAGCGCTCACGCGCGCCCAACGACTCCAGCAAAAAGCAGCCTATGCGGGATTCGATTGGGAAAATGTGGATGATGTGTGGGCAAAGCTCCATGAAGAAATTGACGAATTAAAATTCGCCCATGAAGCCGGAGATATTGAAAATATTAAAGAAGAAATTGGGGATGTACTTTTTTCTGTGGTGAACCTGGCGCGGTATATGGACATCCCGGCTGAAGATATGCTCCGGGCAACGAATCGAAAATTCACGACCCGATTCCAGAAAATAGAAGAAGAATTAGAAGCAAAAGGGAAGAAACTCGAAGATTCCACTTTGGAAGAAATGGATGAGATTTGGGAACGGGCGAAAGGGGAAGTGTAACTCGTAAATATTTAATTATGTAATTATACCAAAACCAATTCTCGGATTAAAATAATTACATAATTACGTTTTACATATTTAAGGGATCCCAATTCTTTGTCCCAATTCTATCGGTACAACCGGGCAAACCATCCTCTACCGTTTCCTATTATTTGCCACGAGTCTATAGGCTTTGTCCAATAAAAACAATGGAATCAGGTTCAAGATCATGCCCAAGAATCGCCATCTCCAGCTCAACTTTTTTAGTATCTCCAGAACGGC
>DQOT01000348.1 GCA_015658495.1 Fidelibacterota bacterium
GATTCATTCTTGGCCCTCAATGGATTTTTAGGGCTTGCTACAATAGTAAATCTGGTATTGGATTCGAATTATTTTTGGATCTGCGGAAAACCACCAACCGCATCCTTATTGGATTATTTAGGACCCTGGCCGTGGTATATTTTGACTGCTGAAATTGTTGCATTGTTACACTATTTGGTCGCTTATGCGCCATTTTATTTCATTAAGAGAAAGCTTTGAATAACCTACTGCAAGAATTAAATAGTTTAAAATTCGCCTGCTTTTCGTTGGAAAATTCGCCCATAATACCATTATTAACTGCATTTCCCGCCTTAATCAGACAAATTTTAACTCTTTTTTCTTCACCCACCAGGTTTTTCAAAGCCTTCTAAGAAAAGGACGATCCCTTGACTAAAATAGAACTCCTATTAACAACCCTGTTTATTGGGGTTTTGCTTACAGGAATGAAAATGACATCCACAAAAAACTTATTACCGCCTGTTGCGCAAAAAATTCCAAAAGTTGTAACTGTACATAATGACTACAGAATCGATGATTATTTTTGGTTAAAGGAACGGGATACACAACCCGTCTTAGATTATCTCAAAGCAGAAAATAGTTATACCTTTGCAAAAATGAAACACACCGAATCGCTCCAGAAAACTTTGTATAAAGAAATGAGGGGAAGGATTAAAGAAGATGACTCGACCGTTCCTTACAAATTTGGGAATTATATGTATTATACCCGGACAGAAGAAGGGCTGCAATATGACATTTATTGCAGAAAATTAAAAAATTTGGATGGTGAAGAGGAGATTCCTTTGGATATGAATGTGTTAGCGAAAGAACATGACTATCTCGTGTTGAGTGCTTACAAAATCAGTCCGAATGAAAAATTCCTTGCCATCACGATTGATACATCAGGTGCCGAACGCCATAAGTTAATCATCAAAGATATCAAAACGGGAGACATCCTGGATGATCATTTGTCAAACCTTGATGAATCAGTGGAATGGGCCAATGACAATAAAACATTATTTTATACTGTACTGGATGAAGCCCATCGTCCTTACCAGTTGTGGCGACATGAATTAGGGAATGAACAATCCCAGGATGTTTTGGTCTTTCAGGAAGATGATGATCGTTTTTCTGTGGGGCTTCATCGCACAAAAAGTGGTGAATTCCTGAAAATGGACCTAGGAAGCCAAATCACCACCGAAGTATACCTCTTGGATCGAAATGACCCTTTTGGTGAATGGAAAATGGTTCGACCCAGAGAACAGGGAGTTGAATATTATGTTTATCACCATGGTGATTATCTATATCAAATCACGAATAAAGATGCAATCAACTTTAAATTGATCCGAACAGCAATTAAAGGTGGAAAAGAAGAAGAAATCATCCCCAATCGGGAGAAGGTAACCCTGGATGTTGTTACCATGTTTAAAAATCATATGGCAGTACTAGAACGGATCAATGGAAATCTTGAAATCCGACTTTCTGATTTTGAGAATGAATCCTGGTTTAACATGGAAATGAATGAGGACATTTATTCTTTGACTTTTGAAGAAAATTACGATTGGAATTCTGATTTCCTTCGATTTGGATATGGATCGTTTCTCACACCCTATTCTGTATATGATATTAATTTGAAAACCCACAAAAGAACCCTCCGCAAAAAGGAAGAAATTTTAGGCGGTTATGATCCTGAGAATTATGTTTCTGAGAGAATTTGGGCACCAACGCATGATGGGGAAAAAGTGGCTATTACCTTATTGTATAAAAAAGGGATTGATTTAAAAGGTAACAATCCCTGCTTTTTGTGGGGATATGGCAGTTATGGTGCCACATATGACCCTTGGTTTTCTTCCAATATTTTCAGCCTTGTAGATCGTGGCATGGTTTATGCCCGTGCCCATATCCGTGGATCATCTTTTATGGGACGAAAATGGTATTTAGACGGTAAACTGAAACAAAAGAAAAATACGTTTAAGGATTTCATTTCAGCAGGACGGTTTTTAGCAGATGAAGGAATTACATCCCATAAAAAATTGGCAATCTATGGTGGCAGTGCAGGTGGACTTCTCATTGGAGCTGTGATGAATATGGCCCCAGACCTTTGCAAAGTTTCCATCCCAAGTGTGCCTTTTGTTGATGTAATCAATACGATGTTGGATGAATCCATTCCGCTGACTGTTACTGAATTCGAGGAGTGGGGAAATCCAATGGAAAAAGATTTTTATGATTATATGAAATCCTATTCACCTTACGAAAATGTTGAAGCCAAAGCGTATCCACACACATTGGTTTTAGCTGGATATAATGATCCGCGGGTTCAATATTGGGAACCGGCAAAATGGACAGCAAAACTCCGAGACATGAAGACAGATTCGAATGACCTGCTGCTCAAAACTATTATGGGTGCCGGGCATTTTTCATCTTCAGGTCGATTTGACTATTTGAAAGATGTGGCATTTTATTACGCCTTCACCCTGGATAAACTGGGTCTGAATTAATGTCACTCATCTCCATCAATCCTGCAACTGGTGATGAGATTCGATCTTATCCACAACATTCGTCTGAAGAAGTAAAATTCATTTTAGCGCAGGTCGTGCAAGCGCAAGAAAGTTGGCGTGAATCGGATTTAACTCTGCGCTTAGCATGTCTTGACCTGATAGCTGGAACTCTTCGAGATCGGGCAAGAGAATATGCGTCGCTGATGGCAGAGGAGATGGGGAAACCCTTTTCCCAAGGATTGGGTGAGGTGGAAAAATGTGCCTGGCTCTGTGACTACTATCGCGAAAATGCCAATTCTTTTTTATCCGATCAGGCAATTGATATTTCAGGACAAAAAAGTATCGTTACGATTCAACCTATCGGTTTGGTTCTCGGTGTGATGCCCTGGAATTTCCCATTTTGGCAAGTCTTTCGATTTGCGATACCAACACTCACAGCCGGGAATGGTGCTATTTTAAAACATGCTTCCAACGTTCAGGGGTGTGCTGCTGCGATAGAAAAATGTTTTAAAGATTCAGGATTCCCAGAAAACATTTTTCGGAATCTTGTTATTCCTGGGACCGAAGTGGATAAAGTAATCATTCATCCAGCCATTGTTGCCGTTACAATTACAGGGAGTCCACCCGCCTGAAAATCGGTGGCAAAAGCTGCTGGAAGTGTTCTGAAAAAAACAGTTCTGGAATTGGGTGGCAGTGATCCCTATATTGTATTGGATGATGCGAATATTGAAAAAGCTGTGGAAGCGTGCATCACAGGCAGAACACTTAATGCCGGACAGAGTTGTATCGCAGCCAAACGGTTGATTGCAACTGAATCTGTTTATGATGAATTTTTATCTTTATTGGAAGAAAAACTTTCCACTAAAATAGTTGGTGATCCCTTGGATGAAGTAGATATGGGTCCCATGGTTTCAGTCAAGGCACGAGATGAAGTTCATGTTCAGGTCACGAAATCGGTAGATGCTGGCGCTGAATTGATCATGGGTGGCGAAATTCCAAATGAAATTGGCGCTTATTATCCCATTACACTTTTAGCCGCTGTTAAACCGGGAATGGCTGCTTTTGATGAAGAAATATTTGGACCTATTTTCGCAGTTACAAAAGCCCGAAATGTAGAGGATGCACTATCTTTAGCAAACCAGACAGAATTTGGATTGGGTGCTGCCGTGTTTACAAATGATCTTAAAAAAGGGGAAGAGATTGCAAAATCTAAACTGCATGCCGGTGCCTGTTTTGTGAATGATTTTGTAAAATCGGATCCGCGGTTACCCTTTGGGGGCATCAAGGATTCCGGCTATGGACGGGAACTTTCATCTTATGGTTTGATGGAATTCGTAAATATTAAAACTGTTGTCGTGAAAAAGGCCTGATCGTTGTAAACTTTCCATGATGCAAACCCGAATTTTCATTTTAACAATCTTATTATTGGCAGTTTCCACCGCCCAGCAAAATCGGCTTTTCTGGGATGGGAACGATTGGAACCGAGTAGCAAAGAGTGTGGATTATCATCCTAAAACGGTGCATCGGATAAAAACGGCTTATCTTCACGGTGTATTGGATGGACGACTCCATGGCTATTTAAAAACCTGGGCAAAAGATCAATATTTGGCTGATGATGTATTTGGGGAAACAGTAGATTATCTAACGACCCGTGAACTCATCAAAAACCTGGATAATTTTTAC
>DQOT01000212.1 GCA_015658495.1 Fidelibacterota bacterium
TCCAGGAAACATCTTAAAACACAGTCAGGTAAAAAGGGGTTTGTTCTTTAAAACTTTATTCCATTTCTATTCGGGAGTGATCTGATGCGTGCCATATTTATGGGAAATCCCGAATTTGCCCTCCCAACCTTAAAAGCACTTTTATCCAGCAGCCGGCATGATGTTGTGGCAGTTGTGTCCAATCCACCCAAGCCTATAGGTCGTGGACGTAAATTGAGATCCACTGCCGTAGGCCAATTTGCGAAAGAAAATAATCTGAATCTCATTGAAACGGAATCGCTGAAATACGCTGAACTCCATGACCAACTATCAGCATTGAAACCGGACGTATTCGTGGTAGTGGCCTATCGCATTCTCCCCAAATCCCTGATCGATCTTCCGAAATATGGCGCAGTGAATCTGCATGCGTCCTTATTGCCAAAGTACCGGGGAGCGGGACCTATCCAATGGTCGCTCATGAATGGGGATAAAACAACGGGTGTCACGGTTTTTCAAATTAATCCATGGGTAGATAGAGGTGAAATCTTGTTACAGAAAGAAATGGACATTTTTCCTGATGATGATATGCTTTCTTTGGGAATGAGATTGTGCAATGCGGGAGCCAATTTGATTGTGGATGCATTGGATAGATTGGAAAATGGAACGATCCACTCTTGGCCCCAAAATAATGATCTGGCCATACCGGCACCCAAAATTACAATGGAAATGACTGTTATAAATTGGACATGGCCGGCTGAAAAAATTCATAACTGGATTCGGGGACTATCGCCACGACCGGGCATGTCCACAACGTTGAATGGAAAGAATTTCCGAATTTATAAAACCAAGGTTTTGGACATGGAGAATGGAAGGTCTGGAGAGATCAAAAAAATCAAAAATGATGAAATGGTGGTTTCTACAGGAAAGGGTGCCCTTTCTCTGATGGAAGTCCAGGCAGAGGGAAAACGAAAAATGCCTATCGGTGATTTTCTCCATGGTGCTGTCATTCAAGTTGGAGACAGACTGAGCGAATGAAACAGGCTGCCCGTTTTTTATCGGTGAAGATCTTGAACCGATTCGAGAAAAAGAATGAACAATTGAGCCTGGTTCGGAACCAGGTATTTTCCAGTTTTAAACCTGAACAAGCATCTAAATCCCGTGCCATGGTTTTGACCAACGAGATTGTGCGGCTTAAAGGTCGCTTGGATCTCATGATTGAATTCATTTCCGGACGAAAAATGGAACGCTTGGATCAAGCCCTGCGATCCATTTTGCGAATCGGTTTTTATGAGATTATTTATGATGAATCCATTCCGGATTATGCTTCTGTGGATGCTGCTGTAAACCTGACGAAAGATGTGTTAAATCGAAAAGCATCCGGATTGACCAATGCGGTATTGAGAAACTTGATCAGGAATAAGGATAAGGATAAAGATTGGGACGGGTTGTTAAGGAAAAATCAAAAGTGGAATTCAATCCCGGGTTGGTTGCAAAATAGGTGGAAAAAGCAATTTGGAGAAAATGGGTTTTATGAACTAATAAAACGGATTAATCAGGCACCGAAAACATTTGTCAGGGTCGATCTTTCCAGAAACAATCTGGATGATGTAAACCAAAAACTGAAGGAATCCGGAATAGATGCAGAAAATTTTTCCGATTCATTTTTAAAGATAAAATCCGGTTCCGGAAAAATTTTCTCAATAGACCTTTTTCAATTGGGCCAAATCTCAATTCAAGATCCAGCGGCAGGTGCTCTCGTTGAATTCCTTGATCCAAAAGAAGGAGAAACAATTCTGGATGTTTGCGCCGCACCGGGAACGAAATCACTTTATATTGCTGAAAGAGTTGGAGAAACGGGAAAAGTGTTCGCATCCGATTTTGACCAATCAAGAGTGAACCTTGGAAAAAATGATCTGGAGCGGCATGGCCGTAAAAATATTGAATGGAATGTGAAGGATGCTACTGAGGATAATTTTCCCATGACAGATAAAATTTTGATTGATGCACCTTGTACCGGTACAGGGGTGATGGGACGCAAGCCGGACATCCGGTGGCGCCGAAAACCAAAAGATATTTCAGACATGGCAACATTGCAAATGAAAATTCTGAAACATTTGTCCCAATTTTTGAATTCCGGGGGAACTTTGGTCTATGGAACGTGTTCTTTGGAGCCGGAAGAGAATTGGAACGTGGTTGAACAGTTCCTTAAGTTAAATACTGATTTTCAGTTGCAGACAGGGGCATCTCAAGTACAGCCTGATTGGGTCAACGACATGGAATGTCTACACACTTTTCCGCACGTCCACGGTGTGGATGGACTGTTTGCAGCAAGGATCACACGATCATGATTAAAAAAATAGCCAGTTATATCGTAATTTTTGGGAGTTTATCCCTGTTGGTTATCCTGCTGTTTGATGTGGCTGTGATGCCCGAATATGTGCGCATGGGAGAGGGGCGATATATGGTGAATGTGAAAGGAAAAACGCTTCAGTATGCAAAAAAAGTATTGGCTTCGGAAGGATACAAAAGCCTTGTATCTGATACCTTATATTCTGCTTCTTACGAAGCAGGGACAATCGTGGATCAATATCCTGCGCCAAATACAAGAGTGAAAGAGGGGCGTACGGTTCGACTCAAAATCGCCCATCCGGAAAAAATGGTTTCGATACCGGATCTCATAGGCCGATCCTTGAGAAGTGCCAAATTGGCGCTGACCCAGTCCGGCCTTGAGATCGATACCGTTTATAAGGAATATAATACTGACGTGCCCTCAGGGAATGTCACCTGGCAATACCCCAAAGGCGGTGACCTGTTGGATAAAGGAATGGGTCTTCATTTAACCATCAGTTTGGGCGTGCCACCAAATTTTTACCAAGTTCCTAATTTATTTGGATTGAGTAAGAAAAAGGCTGTGACGGATTTGGAAAAAGCCGGATTTAGACTTGGAAAAATATTTTACCGCCAAAATGAAGACCTGATCCCTTACACGGTGTTGGATCAATCCATTCCTGCCGAAACCGTTTTGGAAGAACCAGCACCCATCGATTTGACTGTAAGCGTTTTGGATATGCAGGATATTTTTAACCAAATGATCACTCAGTGAACACCCTCCCATCCAACGAGATCACCCGGAAAATCCTGCACCTTTTTGCATCCATTATTCCCTTGGGATATGTATGGTTCATCCCTGATAAAGAGATCATGATTTTCATATTAGGAGGATTGAGTTTGTTTGCGGTGCTTTTGGAGAGCAGTCGGAAAAAATGGGATGTGGTAGAAACCCTATTTGAAAAACACTTCAATTTCATGCTCCGCCAAAGTGAATTTGATGGCGGCCTGACTGGGGCTACATGGCTTTTATTTGGTTCCACGATTACCCTATTCCTTTTCCCAATTCAAATTGCTGTTCCGGCACTTTTATTTTTAACTGTGGGAGATACATTTGCGGCGATCGTAGGGAAAGGATTCCCTATTGGAAAGATCAGAGACAAAACATTATCGGGAACCTTTGCAGGCATCGTGACATCAAGTGGTGCCGCATTATGGATCAACCAACTATTACCTGCAGATATCATCATTTTGGGTGCTGTGGCTGCCATGCTTGTAGAAATCGCTCCTATTCCCATGAATGATAACCTGACCATTCCACTCACCGGAGGACTTGTCATGAGTTATGGCATGATGGTCTTATGACGGTACTAACCCCATCCGCACTTTGGTTTTTGGGCGCTATCAGTATTCCCATTATTATCCATTTGTTGAGCCGGCTTCGAATCAAAAAAGTAGAATTCAGCACGGTTCGATTCATCAAACAATTGGAAACCAGTTCCATCCGAAAGATCAAGATCCAACAGATCTTGTTATTGTTACTTAGAATGTTGGCAATTGCTTCCTTGGTCATGATGATGGCACAACCCGTGACACAGGGATTTATGCCGGGCTGGCTTGCGGCAGAACAGGATGCACGGCTCATCATGGTGATCGATAATTCTGCCAGCATGAATGTGCAAGACGGAGATAAGTCCTTCCTGGATCTTTCAAA
>DQOT01000117.1 GCA_015658495.1 Fidelibacterota bacterium
AATAAACTTTGTTCGATACGTGAAAATCGCATGCCTTTCACCATATAATCTTGGTACGCTTCCCAAGCAAATGGCGCAACTGCTTTTACGGATTCTGCCATGGCATCAGAGAAAACTCGAATCTCGTATTGGGCGTGACTGTCGGAACGAAGCCCAATAAAATGTAGTAAATTGTGCAGATCGTTCTTCCAATACCATTCCGTATAAAGATTTACCGGAAGAATGGCGCGGGCCAATTCTCGAGCGACGCCGGCTTCATTCAATTCGGTATACATGGCAAAACTGCGTTCAGAAATTTCATTGAAATAATCCAATACTTTCTGTTTCATTTCAGCCGGGACTTCTCCCTTCCGTCCTTGTTTGTTCAGGGCACTCTGGAATTGGATATGCTCCGGATCGGGAGTGTAAAATTCATCCCGTGCTTCTGAATAGCGAAGTGAATATTCGTTTATATTCGCCGTACGGTGGCGGACCCACTGTCGGGCTACGAAAATAGGCATTTTGCAATGAAATTTAAATTCTACCATTTCAAAAGGGGTGGTATGTCGGTGGCGCATGAGATAACGAATCAAGCCACGATCTTGAGAAACTCTGCTGGTTCCTTGCCCGTAACTCACACGAGCGGCCTGTACAATAGCATCGTCTCCACCCATGGAATCCACGAGTCGGACAAAACCCTTATCTAAACATTTAATCGCATCTTCTGGTATTTGTGCCATTTTTATATCTCTAATTTATTTTTCGATAAATCATTACACCGTCTCTTACAGGCAGGAGCAATTGCTCTAATCTACTATCATTTTTTATGAGTTCAGCGGTTTCCCTTAACGCTTTGGAATCCTCATCATCAGGTTTTCATACAGAACCACTCCAAAGCATATTATCGAAAACAGCAATCCCGTCTTTTTTCAATAACATAGTTCCTTTTCGATAATATTCGGGATATCCCGTTTTATCTGCATCTACAAACATCAAATCAAATGAACTCACACGAAAGTTTTCTAGAGATTGGATTGCTTTCCCTTGATGGATCGTAATCTTGTGTTTCATATTAGATTTTTCGAACCAGCCCTTGGCTGTATTAATGTGTTTTTCCATCAATTCGCAGGAATGGATCTCCCCATTCGCCGGCAATGCTTCAGCCATTTTTAAAGTGGAATATCCCGTAAACATACCAATCTCTAAAACTCGTTTAGCACCGGAAATTTTGATAAGCATTTGAAGGAATCCACCTACTAAAGAACCACAAAGCATTTGGGGGATTTCTTCTGTTTCCCATGTGATTTTAGATAATTCCTTTAATAGATCAGAATCTGAGATGGAATAATCTTTACAATATTGTTCGATGTCTTCAGAAACAAACTGCATCAAGCTTTTAGTATTTTGAATGTTTTATCCACCGCATCCACATCTCCTGCGATCAACCCAGGTTCTATTAAAGTATTTTCCTGATTATATTGCCTGGGGTTTCCATTTAAATCAATCAATTTCCCGCCCGCTTCATTTATAATGCAGTTTCCGGCACATATATCCCATTCATTTTTTGGACGGAGTGATGCAAAAATATCAGCTTTTCCTGCAGCAGTCAGCCCCAACTTGTAAGCCACAGAACCGATGGCCCGCAATTCGCCAAAGGTGCCGTCGTAGAGTTCCCAAAGTCCGCGTCGTGTCTCAGATCTACTATTCAGAATAACCATGTCGCCTACATCATCTTTGGCGGCGCATTGGATAGTTTCACCATTCAATTTGGCTCCATCACCTTGAACTGCTGTGAATGTTTCTTTTGTAACCGGATTGTAAAGTACACCCACTATAGGCGTTCCATTTTCAACCAATGCAATACTTACTACGAAATTTGGGACACCTTCAATGAATTCCTTCGTCCCATCCAAAGGGTCCACCACCCAAACGCGATCTTTTGTGAGCCTTCCGGGTGAATCAACTGTTTCTTCTGAAAGCCAACCATATTCCGGGCGTGCATCCTTTAAAACCTTTTTCAAATATGAGTCCGCAGCATGATCTGCCGTGGTCACAGGATTATGGTAGCCCTTATCACGAATTTCGTAATCGGCTTTGTAATAATTCATTATGAGTGCGCCGGCTTCAATGGCGGCATCTTTTGCTAATTTTAATTCAGAAATCATGGGGCGAAAGTTAAAAAATTAAAATAATGGTGTGTTCATGTATTCAAGT
>DQOT01000241.1 GCA_015658495.1 Fidelibacterota bacterium
ATTTACAAAAAAAGAAATTTTGGCTTCCAGATGAGAAACGATATGTGACCTTGCGTTTGTCAACCCGCGGTATGCGGATCATTGATAAAAAAGGGATTCGCAGAGTCGTAAATGAATTGAGAGCTAAAGGGGTTAAGGTCTAAAACTCCTTTCCTTATATCCTCCTTTGTTGTAAAAGCCCTTCTGATTTCGGAGGGCTTTTTTTGTTTAAAAACGCCCCTGCAAGAAGCAAGGGCGTTTTCATCTATCAACCTTTTCAGATTAATAGCCAACCAGTTTTAATCATGCTGTCTCCTGATAAAGGCAGGGATTTGCAGATCCTGCCCGTAGATAACAGGAGAATCCTTGGTGTCGTCAAAAGTGAGAACGGGTTTCGGTTTAATTAGTTCTTCCAGTTTTTCTTCTGTAACAACACCTTTTTGTGCATGGAGAGGTTTGTTCTCTTGTTCTTGCAATTCACGTGTATGTGGTATTGATGGCGTGTGTGTTTCAGTCCGTGGTTCAAAATCTGCCACTTGGGAAGCGGCCTTTGGAATGTTGAATCCGGTGGCAATAACCGTCACACGAATCTCATCCTTCAGTTCATCATCGATTACCGCACCAAAGATGATATTGGCAGAAGGACCTGCTTCCTCGAAGATAATGAGTGTCGCTTCGTTTGCTTCCATCAGTGTGAGATCACTTCCGCCTGTGATATTCACCAATACACCTTGTGCGCCTTTGATGGATGCATCATCCAGGAGCGGACTTGAAATAGCTTGTTGGGCCGCCAGGGTTGCCCGTTCTTCGCCGGAGGCAACACCGGTCCCCATGATGGCTTCACCCATATTTTTCATAATGGTTTCCACATCAGCAAAATCCAGGTTGATCACACCCTGAACATTGATAAGATCAGAAATGCCTTTTGCAGCTTGATGAAGGATCGTGTCCGCCATCTGAAACGCTTCGGTCAAAGTGGTGGATTTATCCACTATGGACATGAGTTTTTGATTCGGAATTGCGATAAGTGTGTCACAGGCCTTCTTCATTTCTGCTATGCCTTCCAGGGCACGGTTCATCCGTTTTGGTCCTTCAAAACTGAAGGGGAGTGTTACAATCCCAACTGTGAGAATGCCCAATTCCCGGGAAATTTGTGAAATAACGGGTGCTGCACCGGTTCCGGTTCCACCACCCATTCCGCCCGTAATGAACACCATATCTGCTCCTTCCAATAGGGATGTAATGGCTTCACGATCTGCTTCGATTGCTTCTCGTCCCACAGTGGAATTTGCGCCGGCTCCCAGGCCCTTGGTCAGGTTTTTTCCAACTTGGATCTTTTGTTCAGAAGGATTGTTGTCCAGGTCCTGGGCATCCGTGTTAATGGCAATGAAATCCACACCCTGCATTCCAGATGTGATCATTCGGGTTACCGCATTTCCACCCGCGCCGCCGACACCGACAACTTTTAGTTTCGCTTTTTGTTCAGATAGACTATCAAACTCAAACAGCATGATATTTCTCCTTGGTTACTGGTTTGGTTAAAACAGGTCTTCGATGGTATGTCGAATCTTTTCAAACAGCCCCGTTATGCCTCTACCTGTGGGCTGTTGCAACCGAACATGATCGGTGGCATACAACGGCCAAAGTAAGAGCCCCATGACTGTAGCGTGACTAGGCCCATCTGCAATATCCTGGACCCCATCAATTTTTATGGGATTTCCCTGGCGTACTTTTACACCAAGAGAATTTTCTGCAAGTGGTAGAATATTTCTTAACTGTGCTCCACCACCGGTCATGACGATCCCGTATGTGAGAGGATCTTTAATATCTGCCCGGGAAATTTCCCGGATGACCATGTGAAATATTTCCAGCATCCGTGCTTCCACATATCGTGAAACTTCCTGCTCTGGAACAGATCGTTCCAATTGACCCGCCTGTGATGGGAGATCGATCTTCAATTTTGGAGAAGACATGGATGCCCGGGCTGATGCATACTTCATTTTAATTTTTTCTGCTTCATCGATACTGATCTGCAACATGACCGCAATATCATTCGTAATACTAGATGAGCCGATGGGGATAATGGCAGAATGACGAATCGCGCTACCGTGATAAATTGCTATATTGGTTGTAGAAGATCCGATCTCAACCAGCGTTACACCCAATTCCATTTCATCTTTATGGAGTGTGGCCAACGCTGAGGCTAATGGCTGGAAAACCAATCCGTCTACCGTGATCCCTAATTCTTCAACACAACTGACTAAATTATTCATGGCTGTTGTTGCAGCAGTAACCAAATGAACGCGCCCTTCCAATCGTCGTCCAGTCATCCCTATTGGATTTTTTATCTCTTCCAATGTATCCACCAAATATTCCTGGGGAAGTGTGTGCAGAATATCGCGATCAATAGGGAGAGAGACTGCTTGTGCAAGATCCAAAACCTGAAAAAGGTCATCATCATTGATGGCACGTTCTGTGAGACCACCCGTCACTCCGCTGGCACGATTCAATACAATGGCTGCCTGAGTATTCAAGCATCGGATATGATCTCCCGTGATCGAAAGAATCGCTTTCATCACTTTTGTACTGGCCATCAATTCGGCTTCCGTCATGGCTTTTTCAAGCCTCTCGATCAACTCATCACGATTGGTAATCGTTCCGTGACGAAAGCCTGCTGAGGGAATCGACGCAATGCCCAATAATTTGACACGTTTTGTTTCCGGAATGATTTGACCGATAGCACATGTAATTGTGCAGGCACCAATGTCGAGACCAACGGTGGTCTGGCGATCATGTCCGTTTCCGATAGGACTCAAGATCGCCGTCCTTTTGCGATAATCTGGTTTTCATAGCGCATATCTAAATAACTGAAATCTGAAATTTTCTTAGACCCTAATTCTTCCTCGAATTGTTTCAAGATCTCGATTCGTGCCCACAATTGATCCTGACCGAGATAAATGTGGGTGGGATGGTCTGCTAAAATGAGTTCCATCTCATTCGTGGATGTCATTTTCATTTCAGATAAATTGTCGTACAGTGATTCATATTCAACCTGAATTCGTGATAACCAATCGATGCATTCCCTTACTTTTACAGAAAGTACTTTTTTCCCCGCTGGGTATAGTTCAGGCTCAGGATTAAAATTGGTCAGGACAGGTAAATTAAAATCACCAAAATTATTTAGGGTAGGGAGCACCACTCCTTCCGCGTCCAGCATGACCATGGGGTCCATTTTCAAAAGTGCGATCGGTTGCCGTTCCAGTATCTCGATTTGAATTGTTCCCGGGTATTGATGACTCACACGAGCCGCTTTCACATAAGGGTGACTTTCCATGAGATCGCTGATGTCATTTAATCGAATTTGCTCTGGGCTGATGCCAATAATATTACCCAAGGTTGCTTCATAAACGCGTGATTCTAACACAGTCGTTTTTCCAAATTTTACCTGATCGATGACAAGCGAATTCCTGAATTCAGACCACCAGAACGCTGTCCAGATCAGGGCAATAACCATGGAAACGGAAATGAACGAAATGATCATTCTGATCCAATTGATTTTTTGTTTTTTCTTACGCGTCATCTGCTTCTAATTCCTGTGGATCAATACCAATTGTTTTGACTTCTAATTCCAATTTGATTCCGAATTTTTCAAAAACAGTTTTCCGTGCCAATCGGATCAATGCTGTGATATCAGACGATTTCGCCTGACCATGATTCACAAAAAAATTTGCGTGATGTTCAGAAATTTCTGCATTACCAACACGTGTTCCCTTGAGCCCGGCTTGGTCAATCAAATAACCAGCTGCATGCTTCGGCGGGTTTTTGAAAACACTGCCGGCAGAACGAAATCGGAGTGGTTGGTTTGTTTTCCGTCCTTTGCTGGCTTTATTTCTTTTTTCCTGGATGATCTCCGGATTTTCTTCCTTGAGTTCAAATCGAACCAGTAAAACGAATTCATCAGATCGAATCGTGGAAAACCTGTATGCAAAATCGATGTCACCGGGATAATAGGTTTTGACTTTGCCTGTCATATCCATGATTTCCACCGAATTCAAATAATTAGAGATCTCACCGCCAAATGCACCTGCATTCATGACCAATGCGCCACCCAATGTTCCGGGTACACCAATCAAACTTTCCACACCTGTCAGGTTCCGTTTGATGCACTCTTTCACCAATCGCCCGAGCATGACACCGGATTCTGCGATCACGTTTCCACCATCAAATTCCAAATGCGTGAGCGCTTTTGCTGGGGTGAGAACAATTCCATTAATACCGGAATCGGCAACAAGTAGGTTTGAGCCAGACCCCACAAAATAGGTTTGAATCGAGTGTTGATTTGCAAATTTTAAAATTTCACCCAGATCATACCGATCCTTGGGTGTGATATAGGCTGCAGCCGGACCACCAATTCCATAAGATGTATGACCAGACATGGGCTCATTCTCAAGCAGTGTTCCCTGGACAATATTTCTTAATTCAGCCATATGCTTCAACTTTTTACTCCATCTGCCAGAAATGCTAAATGATTTGTGTAAGACTCACTGTATCGCCAAATGCTGCCGGCTCCCATGGTGATGATCAGATCATTGGGTTTAACAATCTCATCCAAGATTTTTTCCAGATCATCCAAATCAGGAATATGGAAACATTGGTCTCCCATGGATCTCTGGCATTCAACATAGATCAATTTTGCTGTGACGCCTGGAATCGGTTGTTCCCGGGCAGGATAAATATCGGTAATCACAACTACATCTGCGATTTGAAGTGTCTTTGCAAATTCACGGAAAAATGCTTGTGTTCTTGTAAAAAGATGAGGCTGGAATACTGCAACGATCCGGCGATCCCATCCTGCTTTGGCTGCCTGTAATGTGGCTTCTACTTCCGTGGGATGGTGGGCATAATCATCCACAACCATTATGTCATTGTGAATCCCTTTAATTTCAAAGCGGCGACGAACTCCTTGGTATGTAGAGATTCCTTTTTGGATCATTTGGAAAGAAAGGCCCATTTCCAAACCTAAAACAACCGCAGCCAGGGAGTTCAGTACATTATGCTCACCAGGAACATTTAACTGAATATCTCCCAGGTTTTCCTCCGTGCGAAAAACAGAGTATGTAGAACTGTTCTCGTCAAATCGTAGGTTTTCCGCCCGATAGGCCGCATCCCTTGACCGTCCGTAGGTGGTCATGGGCCTTTCAATTTTGGGTAAAATTTCCTGAACTGCCGGTGAGTCTGCACAAAGGATCACCTCGCCATAAAATGGCACAGATTGGCAAAATTGGAGGAACGCATTTTGCAGATCTTCCAGGTCTTCATAACAGTCAGTATGTTCTAATTCTATGTTGGTGATAATGCCGATGGTGGGTTTTAAAGCCAGAAAACTGCGGTCAAATTCATCCGCTTCCACAACGATTATGTCACCGGAGCCCAATTTCGAATTCGTATCTAAATTCTGAACCAATCCCCCCACAACCAGAGTTGGATCCATTTTTGCATGAGATAAAACCGCACCGATCATAGACGATGTGGTTGTTTTTCCATGGGTGCCGCCCACTGCAATACTGGTCTCCTTTACATTGATCAATTCGCCTAACATTTCCGCCCGGCGAATCACCGGAATCCCTTTTTGACGTGCTTTGATTATTTCGGGATTTTCCAACGAGACAGCGCTGGAATAGACCAAAACATCTGCATCGGTTAAATTCGCCGGATCATGGCCAATCTTTATATCAACTCCGAGACTTTTGAGCCGCTCTACATTGTCATTTTCATTCATATCCGATCCGGAAACCTGGAATTCCAGATTGAGAAGGAGTTCTGCAATCCCACTCATGCCAATACCACCAATGCCGACAAAATAGACTTTATTGATTTTTCGGAAGGTCATGCTGCAGCCTCGAAAATATGATTCACAATCTCTTTGGTCGCATCCGGTCTTCCCAATTTTTTAGACGCTGCACTCATTTTTTCTAATTCTGGTTTGTCATGAATCAAATTCATGACTGCATGAAAGAAATCTTGTGCATGGAGTGATTTTTCAAATAGAATACGTGAAGCTCCGGCATTCACCAATGCTTGTGCATTTTTTGTTTGATGATCCGCTGCTGCCGAAGGAAAGGGGACCAGTATGCTGGGCTTGCCGCAAACAGTGACTTCTGCTAAGGTCAGCGCACCACTTCGGCAAATAATGAGATCAGCCACGGCATAGGCATCCGCCATATTATGTATGAAAGACACAACCCGAATATTGTCTGCTTCACGATGCTTATATTTGGCATATTCCAGATCACCGGTTTGCCAGAGTACCTGTAAGCCTGCACCGGCAATATTGGACACAACCTGGTTCATCATTTTATTGAGATAGGCCGATCCCTGGCTACCACCAAAAAGAAAAATGGTTTGGTGGTCTTTCTCCATTTTGAATTCATTCATGCCGTTGGTTCGATCTCCGTCTGCGATGCCTTGTCGTACCGGATTACCGGTGAGGATCGTTTCTTTTTCCAAATGATCATTGGCTTCGTTGAATGCCACACAAATGGTTTTTGCTTTTTGTGCAAACCAACGGGTTGTAACCCCGGGGAATGAATTTTGCTCCTGAAGGACGATGGGCAATGGTTCTTCCTTTTTGGATGCCATATAAAGGGGTAGGGCTGAAGCGTATCCACCCGTTCCAACCACGACTTGCGGCAGAAAATCTTTCATGAGTGACCGCAATTTCAACATGGATCGAATGATCCGTACCGGCAGCAATAAATTTCTTCCTATACTTTGCATACTGATCCCACGCTGAAACCCTCGTATGGGAAGCAAGGTATGCCAAACATCCTTCACCGGAAAAACCCGAGCCTCCAATCCAAATTTGGAGCCCACATAGTGGATCTTTGTATCCGGCTCACGACGATGAATTTCTTCACCGATGGCCAAGGCAGGAAAAAGGTGTCCCCCTGTTCCACCACCCGCGATCAGAATTTTACGATCAGCCATAAAGCGATGGACTCCACCCACGGTTGCCACCCACAGACCTGCGTGCTTGGGATACATTTAATAAAATGCCAATGAGAGCCATGTTGATCACCATCCCTGAACCACCATAACTCACCATTGGCATTGGTAAACCTGTAACCGGGAAAATGCCCGTTACAACTGCTGCATTCACAAATGCATATAAGATGAAATTGAAGGAGATACCCACTGCGAGAAATACACCGAATGGATCGGTACATTCCTTCGCAACTTTTAATCCACGAAAGAATATGAGCAGGAAAAGGGTTAGCACCGGTACGGTTCCCAAGATAAATCCCAATTCTTCACCGATGATGGCAAAAATGAAATCTGTATGCGGTGTTGGCAAAAAGTGGTTTTTCTCAATACTGTTTCCCAATCCAACACCAAAAATACCGCCATTCCCGAGACTGATGAGCGACTGGCCTGCCTGATACCCAACTTCGGGATTATCGCCGATTCCAAAAAAAGAAAAAATGCGTTGTCTTCTGTATTCTCGCGAAAGCAAGACAGGAATACCAACCAATAGAGCGCCAGCACCTGCCAGAGAAAGTTGGGAAATTTTTGCTCCGCCAATAAATAGAATCAGGACACCAATTGCACCAATCATTAATGCTGTGCTGTAATCCGGTTGAATAACGATTAATCCCATGGTGACAGCTAAAACGCTCAAGGCGGGGAGGAGCCCCATTTGAAAATCTTTGAGTTGATCCCGTTTTTTATCTATGTAATAGGCCATGAAAACAATAATAGCCATCCGTGCGAAATCTGAAGTTTGAAGCGTAAAAGGACCCACAAAGAGCCAACGTGCCGGTTTATACCAACCAAATCCTTTTGCAAGGTAATAGGCCTTTGTGGCAATTAATAAAATTATGGCTCCAATGACGAGATAGGGAGCGATCTCCTTTAAACGACGATAATCCAGGATCAAAAAACCAAATAGAAAGAAAACTCCCACCAGCATCCGTTTGAGATGACCCTGTAAATATAGCATATCCGTCCGTCCGTTTGAACTGGCGAAAGATTCGTACCAACTGGCGCTGTAAAGCATCACCGTTCCCATGACTGTAAGAACTCCAAGGTAGATCAGGAGTTGACGGTCGTATCGTTGGATCAGCATATCAATCATGCTGCCCCCATCTCCACCACCAGGGATTTAAAATATTTTCCTCGCTCTTCAAAATTCGAAAATTGGTCGAAACTGGCGCATCCCGGAGATAACAATACAACATCCCCGGGAGCAGCCAGAGACTGGGCTGTCCGCACTGCAGAGTTAAGATCAGTGACTTGCACCGATCTTACCGCATCCCCTATTGCAGTGCTTATTTGCCCCCCGGCATCTCCATAAGAGATAATATCCCTTACATGACTTGACTTGATATGTGGAAGGAGTAGCCGAAAATCTGCGCCTTTGTTTCGTCCGCCAAGGATCAAAACAACCGGCTTTTTAAAACTTTGAATCGCCACAGTAACCGAATCCAAATTTGTGGCTTTCGAATCATTGATATAAGTGACATCGTTGATGGTAGCGACGTTTTCCAAACGATGCTCTACACCGGTAAATGTTTTCATGACCTGCGCGATATGGTCGTCAGAAATACCCATAAGATTAGAGGATGTGGCTGCACCGAGCATATTCGATAAATTATGTTTCCCGGGCAGAGCAATATCATCCACTGCGATAAGTGGATTTCCACTCAAAGTGTTGATGTGGTTTGAATCGAGAGAATAGGTCATCCCGGTACGCATCATACTGAACGGCGCTAATTGGGCATCGTGGCCTTCAACAGCCAAGGTTAACTGTGGATCATCAGCATTAAAAACAATGTATCCATCGTCCCTCATATTTTTGGCCATTTTCAATTTCATATTTACATATTCATCCATGGAACCATGACGGTCCAAATGATCGGGAGAGAGATTTGTATACACTGCGATTTTTGGACAAAAGTGCTGGACAAATTCCATTTGAAAACTAGAAATCTCAAGAATGAATACCCGGTTTTGTTTTGGATTTATGATCTCTTTCAATACCCGTTCAGAAAAGGGTATGCCCATATTTCCGCCCATTATGGATTGTACATATTCCGATTGACACATTTCGGACAAAATGTACACCGTGGTCGTTTTACCATTGGATCCCGTCACCGCAACGATGGGTGCATCCGTGAACCAACTGGCGAATTCTATTTCCCCTACGATTGGTACCCCGATTTTCTGGGCTTTTTTCACAATGTCAGCATCTTTGGGAACACCCGGTGAAATGATCCAAAGATCTGTATCATAGATCTTATCGGAATGGAGTCCTGTTTCACTGGCAATATGGTGGTGCAATAAATACAATGCATTATCGCTGATTTGGAATTCACTTGATGGATCACTGCCAAAAACGCGGGCGCCGAGATGATTTGCCAATAATGCCGCCGCGACACCGCTCATGCCCAGACCGATCACAGTGACCTTTTTATCCCGAATATCAATTTTTTCTCTGTTGGAAATATTGATCATCGAATCTTGAATGTTGTGAGTGAAAAAAGAGCGAGTAATAGTCCAATAATCCAAAATCGAACGACAACTTTTGTTTCGGGCCAGCCCACCAATTCAAAATGATGATGGATCGGTGCCATCTTGAAATATCGTTTCCCGGTACCAGTTTTGGTTCTTGTCCAATGGAAATAGGAAACCTGGATCATGACGGAAACCGCTTCCCAGACGAAAACGCCACCAATGATGAAAAGGAGTAATTCCTTTTTGAGAAGCACGGCAAGCGTGCCCAAGGCCGCACCGGTGGAAAGAGAACCTGTGTCTCCCATAAATACTTCAGCCGGAGAAGAATTGAACCAGAGATATCCGATGCAGGCTCCAGCCATGGCTGCCGTAAAAATGGTCAGCTCTCCCGCACCAGGCAAATAAATGATGTTTAGATAAGCGGAGAAATCTACGCGGCCCGAAATGTAGGCAATGGCCGCGAATACGGTGAAACAGATCGCCAAAAGACCCGCTGCCAATCCGTCCAATCCATCCGTGAGATTCACTGCATTGGAGGTACCCGTGATCACAAGAATTACCATCAATGGATAAAGCAAACCCAGGTCAATTTCCACATTCTTCAGAAAAGGGACTGTCGTTTTTGTGCTGAATTCAGCAAACTCTGGTGTATTGAAGATCCAAAGGCTCACAATGGTACCGAGAGCGATTTGTCCTGCCATTTTGTAACGGGCGATGAGTCCCCTTTTCATTTTTTTGACGACTTTCAAATAATCATCAATGAAACCAAAAATGCCCATCCAAATGGTGGCAATAATTATGATCTGGATCATCGGATTGTTCAACTTGGCGAAAAGGAGGGTTGGGAGGAGTACAGCCATTAAAATGATGACTCCTCCCATTGTAGGCGTGCCCCTTTTCTTCATGTGTGATTCTGGCCCTGTGGGGCGAATTTCTTCGCCGATCTGGTTTTTGTGTAGTATGTGGATAACCCAGGGCCCTACGATGAAGCTTATGATAAGTGCGGCAATCGCTGCGGATGCTGCACGAAAGGTGATGTACTCAAATAAATTGAGGGCAGAAAAGGATTCTTTAAGTGGTGTCAGGAAATAATACAGCATCAGTCTGTGAAAACCCCCTGAATCACTTTTTCCATAGTCATACCACGGGATCCCTTAAATAAAATTTTATCTCCTGAATGAATGAGATCTTTCAATGAATGGATTAATTCATCATGAGAGTCGAAATGTTTGTGGTCAATTCCACTGTTGAGCGCAGAATCGGTGTGAATTGTATTTTCACCCAACGTAAAAACACCATCTAACCCCAATTCAGCACATTTTTTTCCGACCTTGCGGTGTTGTTCATGGGATGTTGGTCCCAATTCAAACATATCACCAAAAACAAAGATCCGTCGTCCGTTTCCTGAAAATGCTTTTAAATAATCCAATGCCGCCAGGGAAGAGATCAAATTGGCGTTGTAGGTATCGTCAATGACGGTAATATCATCAAACTGCTTTACTTGGCAGCGCCCGGAAGGTGGCGTAAAGGATTGAATTCTTTCAATCACATTATCCCATTCTACACCCAGCGTGACAGCGATAGCGGAAACAGCAATACTGTTTTTAATAAATCATAAATTCTGGCTTCCGGTTGGAATGTCATGGGCATCCAGGATCAATGTGAGCGAGCCGTCTTCTTCCTGATGAATGTCAGCAGGAAAGTCGCAGTTTTGCGTAAGTCCGAAAGTTACTTTTTCACCGAAAATTTCCAAGCCCGCTACTTTATCATCAGCCAAATTCACAAATGAGATGCCATTTTCCAGTGCACGGAAAAGTGCACTTTTTTCTTCTGTAATGGTTTTGATGGAACCGAATCCTTCCAGATGGGCCGGTGCAATGTTGGTAATGATCCCATGTGTCGGTTCTGCAATTTGGCTAAGCACTTTAATTTCACCGGGAACGCTGGCACCCATTTCAAGGACAGAAACCGAATGCTCATCATCCAATTGCAGGAGGGTGAGGGGAAGTCCAATGGTGGTATTGAAATTCCCCTGTGTGGCGTGCACTTTGTAACTGCTTTGCAGCACATGTACGAGTAAATCTTTCGTGGATGTTTTTCCATTGGAACCGGTAATACCGATCACATGAATATCAAATTGGTTCCGCCAGGCATTGGCAATATTGCCAATCATACTTAACGGATCATCACCTTCGATCTGCTGGAAATCCAAGTCTTCATTGATCTGTGAAACCAGGGCAACGGAGGCACCGGATTTTTCCACAGAACCGAGAAAAGAATGACCGTCAACCCGTTCACCTTTTAAAGCGATGTAGAGATCATTTTCTTGTATTTCCCGACTGTCGGTTGTTATTCCCAGAATAGGTCGATGAAGTTTTTTGCTGGTAACGGCTTTAAAAACTGTGGCAAATCTCTCGGGATGTTTGATGTCAATTCTCATTGATATTGCCTGATGATCTTTAGATCGGAGTAGAATTCTTTTTCACCCATGATATCCTGATATTCTTCCCGGCCTTTTCCTAAGATAACGACTGTATCATTTTTTGCAGTACGATCCAGGGCAATCTTTAAACCTTCACCACGATTCGAAAAAAGGCTGAATTCATGCCCGGAAAAACCGGAAACCACTTCTTTTGATATTTGATCCGGATCTTCAGTCCGTGGATTATCCGGCGTCACGAAACAATGGGTCGCAAATACTTCAGCAATCCTCGCCATTTCCGGGCGTTTGCTTGCATCGCGATCTCCACCCGCACCAAAGACCACATATATATTGGAATCATCCACAGACATTTCTTTTAAGGTACCGAGCACCTTTTCGTAAGCGTCGGGTGTGTGGGCATAATCCACAATTGCTGTTGCGCCGTTAGCGAGAGGGAATGATTCCATTCTTCCGGGAATGGCAGGGCAATTTATGATCCCTGCTTCAATGGCATTTTTATCAATGCCTAGGGCATGACCCACCGAAACAGCGGCCAGAATATTTTCAGCATTGAATTCACCCACCAGGTTTGAATCAATCTCATAGGTAACATTACCTGCGAGGATCTTTCCTTGAATCCCGGAAATGGAAATATCCAGATCGGAAAAATGAATGGATGTCCCGTTTGATCGAGAAAAGGTTAAGGTAGGTGCATTCGTTTCTTCTGCCATTCTCAACCCATTGGGATCAGACTCATTCACAATGGCTGTGGAATCCAGGGGCAACATCCTGAAGAGACGCGCTTTAGCCTGGTAGTAGGATTC
>DQOT01000184.1 GCA_015658495.1 Fidelibacterota bacterium
AACAGGGTTCATACGTATATTTATTGTCTTATACTAGAAAATCTGATCCGGTCCCAACTTGAATTTTGTCCTCCACCACTTCCATTTTATTTTGTGTTTATTCCCCTTAAAGTTGGTAATCTTAAATCATAAAAAAATGTGTTTTCAGTGGGTTTATTTGAGATAAAGCATCCGTTTGCGGTCTACAAAACCCTCTACAGTTAAAACGTATATATATACACCAGATGCAACTTTTTTGTTATGCTTATTCTCTCCCCGCCAAATGACTTCATGTCTACCAGGCTGTTTCAGGCCTTTGTCTAGCTTGACTATATGACGACCTAGGATATCATAAATTGTCAAGTCAATTATTGTCGTTTTGGGTAATAAATAACTTATTCGAGTAATTGGATTAAATGGATTCGGATAATTTTGGTTCAGTACATATTCTTTTGGCAAAACCAACTCTGGATCCGTAGCAAGTGTTGTTTTTGTAGCAATTTGAAAATTATCGAAGAAAATATGCCCTTCTGGTGCTCCTCCTGGACTGTGCGTCATTTGAAAACTGTCGATTCTTAATGTGCCTTCCAATAAACCATTACCGATCCATGTTCCCACTGAATCAGAACCTAGATCCCATTCTATCAATCGCCAACCTAGCCAGTCTAATTGAAGCCACTGACTAACTTCATGGTATTCACCTGCTGCATCAGGTACATGGTCGTCCACGCAGAAACGAAAAAAATTGTTACTTCCGTCACCATAAACATAGCACTGGAGGATGTAAGATGTATCAAACTGTACGTTCCTGGGTGGGCCGCCTGACAAATATTCTCTGAGAAACTGATATGAGGCGTCCAAGTCCCATACATACGAAAGCCTCGCTGACCGCTGCGGGGATGTACCAGGTAAATATATCTGATTACTGGTGCCGAAAGAAGTACCGGCTAAAACTCCTACAGTAGAACCACTGCCTGTGGGATCCCACCAATTATTAACGTTTTGAAAATTATCGATAGTCATTATTTCACTGTATCCAAAAGGGGAAGTAAGGAATGTAGCGCTCAATTCATCTATGGGATTACCTAGAGTATCAGTAATCTCATTAGTCACTGTAAACTCATAATCTGAATTGGGAATAAACGGTTCAGCTGGGCGAATGGTTACAGCAGTTTTCCCATAGGTTTCTGAAACATGCATGTTGTATGATACAGGGTTGCCAAGCTTGGTAAGTATCAATGAATTATTTGTAAGTGTGTTTATATCTACGGGTTCATTGAATACAAAGGTTAACACATCATGTATATCCACATCTTCATTTGGCTCATTGAAATCCAGATTGCTTTGCAGTACAACGGGTCCATATACATCTTCTTCCACGGTTGAAAGATGCAAGGTAAATGCATCACCTCCAATGCCGTTAGCATCTCCGTCTAGCTGAGCTCCGTTTATATCTGATACAGCCGCCTCAATAATGCATTCATATGCAGAATTATATTCCAGATTGCTCATGAAATTGATATTTAAGGTGTGGTCATGATTTGTCCAGGAAAGGGTAAACGGTACTTGTGGAATAATATGAACTGTTGTTGTATCCACGGTTATTATAGACATTGTTTTAGAAAAGGTAATATTTAATGATGTATTTACATGAACTGTGTCTCCGTCCTCAGGATTCGTTAAAACGACCACAGGTGGGAACGAAGGTATGGAATCAGTGAGAACCGTATTGGAAACTATTGATTCGTTCCAGTAGCGGTCAAACTGCGTAACGCCATAGGTATACTGTCCATTAAAATCCTGTGTGCCATCGAAAGACTCATGATAGGTTAATGAATCCCCACTAAAATAAACATGCACAATTTCGTCTTCAGTTACATTCAACGTATCATTTTCTGATCGGTAAACAGCTGTCCACTTATTTGTGCTTGTATCTTGAGGTTGGATAGTAATTGTATAATTCAAGCTATCTACTTGAACAATAGAGATCTGTGGTGCCGGAGGCGGTGAACCAGGGTTCTCTGGAATAGATCTAATTTTTGTTTGTTGTCGAAAAAATGTGATCCCGGCTGTTGTCCAGTAATCTTGGAAATTCCACTGATTCGAACTGAAAAACTGAAATCCATCCACCCAGTCTACCAACCGACATGTATTCACAATTGATGGGTGGTTATTCCAAACGTTATTATCTTGAAGTACATAAGACCCTACGCCTACAGAATACAAATTACCTGCTTCTATGCCCGGCTGTAAATAATACCCCCAGCATTGCTCACTAATACTTTGGCCGTTACCGCCTACAAGCATGCTGTAAAAACCGGCGGCAGTTGTCCAATGATAGTGCATCGGTGTCAACTGCTCAATATAACCGACATTGAACCATAATGCAGCGTCTTGGTAAACAGTTCCATAACCTTGCCACCCGCCCCAGTTGTAGTTACCAAGTGCCGCAGTAGACAGCCTGACATGGGGTTTAACTACCTGAATTGAATCATGAAGTGTGTTTACGAATTCAGTTACAGACCAACGCCACCATTCTTCCCAAGTGGAAAAACCTGTAGGTACACCAGCACTGTAAGGATGTTCAATATCGTATAGATATCTGCCAGATCGATTAATATTTATATCTTGAATCTGGTCTTGGGTTATCCATCCGTCCATCATATATATTTCATCAACTTGATCACCGTAATTAACTTGACGCAGAGTATTGGTGTACTCATTCCATCTAACGTAATCAAGGTGCAGTCCATCTATATCATAGTTATTAACAACTTCCATGGCCACATTAACCAGATAGCCTCGAACTATCTCCAACCCCGGCGAAATTGAACGATAAGAATCCATGGGAATACCATCCTGGTCACGGCAGACCCACTCCGGGTGTTCCGCGGCGGGTGTTCCAGGATATGTACTAGAAACCTGAAAGACATTAAACCAGGCATGAAGTTCCAGCCCGCGCTGGTGTGCCTCTTCAACTGCAAAAGTGAGTGGATCAAAGCTAGGATCATCATAGCCGGCGTAATATCCCCAAGGTTCGTAAAAAGAATTGTAATAAGTAGTACCACTTTGGCGTATTTGCAGGAGCACCGA
>DQOT01000049.1 GCA_015658495.1 Fidelibacterota bacterium
ATACTCTCCCATACGCTACGCGACGAATAAACCCCAGAGTCCCAAGCCAAAAATATTTAGAAGAGCAAGAGGAAGGAGGACTTTCCAGCAAATATTCATGAGCTGATCAACACGAAGCCGTGGAAACGTCCAGCGAAACCACATCATAATAAAAATGAGCATCCCTATCTTTGAGATGAACCAGAACAGGCCCCATCCCGGGGATTCCAGAAAACCGGGAATCGGGCTGTGCCATCCTCCAAGGAATGCTACTGCGGCGACACCGCTTATGATCAGCATATTGGCATATTCACTGAGAAAAAAGAAAGCCCATCGCATTCCGGAATACTCGGTATGAAAACCTGCAACCAGTTCAGACTCTGCCTCAGGAATATCAAAAGGAGTCCGGTTCACTTCGGCAACACCGCTGATAAAAAAAATAAAAAAAGCTATAAAAGAGAAGGGATTATTAAAAAGAATCCAGTTTGGTAATATTCCTAAAGTAGTGCCATCTTGGTAGGATATAATACCCTGCATACTCAAGGTCCCTGTGAGCATAATGACGGATACAATGGAAAGGGCAACCGGAATTTCGTAACTTACAATTTGCGCCGCAGATCTCATAGCTCCGTATAATGACCACTTGTTGTTAGATGACCATCCTGCCATGATGATACCAATTACGCTGATAGATCCCACCGCAAGAATATAGAAAACTCCTATGTTTAAATCAGCAATCAGGAGATTCTGATTAAAAGGAAGAGCGGCAAGTGCTATAAAAGGGGCAACAAAAATGATAAATGGTGCTATTATGAACAACTTACGATCGGCTAAGGTTGGGATTATATCCTCTTTTAACAAAAGTTTCAAAGCGTCAGCAACGGTTTGCAATAAACCCCATTTACCTGCATGTAACCCTGGCCCTTGACCCATTGGACCAACTCTGTCCTGCATAAAAGCCGATATTTTAAGTTCTGCATAAACAGCCACCAGGGCATTGACTGCCATGAGAAGAAAGATCGGCACGCCTGCAATGACTACCACGATTAAAAACAAAAGTGGAGATCCTGCTTCCCATAACGTCCAGGATTCAAACCACTGCATAAGATTATCAACGACCATTGATCAAATACCCTTTTATGCTCATTAACGTATTCATCGATCGATCTCTCCTAAAACAATGTCTAAACTCCCAAGAATTGCTATTACATCGGAAATCATCCATCCTTCCGCTATTGCGCTTAAGGCACTAAGGGCGGTAAACGCAGGTGACCTCAATTTAACTCTCACTGGAGTTGGTTTTCCATCGCTGATAATGTAAAAACCCAGATCTCCCCTGGGCGACTCGGTACGTTTGTAGATTGATCCTTTTGGCGGTCGGATTTTCTTTGGGACCAATTCCTGCACATCCCCTTCAGTCGGTAATTGGTTAAGAGCCTGACGAACAATTCCAATACTTTCTTTCATTTCCTGAGTTCTGACCCAGTAACGATCCCAACAATCACCAATTGTTCCCATTTGGCCAGTCCCAACAGGTATCTCAAATTCAAAGTGGTCATAAATAGAATATGGTTCATCTTTACGTAAATCCCATTTAACACCGGAACCACTCAA
>DQOT01000227.1 GCA_015658495.1 Fidelibacterota bacterium
ACAAACAAAAAACCCCACGAATGTGGGGCTTGATAATTATTTGATCCTGACCAATAAGTGCTAGACCGCATCAGACAAACTGGAGAAAGTGAATTCGGAAGCGCGGACGGCAGGTGATCATACCAGCAGGAAGAAATAACGCTTCGTGAATCTATATCAGCCATTTACTAAGAAAACAAATACCCGGCAGCAGATGATGATGGCAGCAAACCTTACTTTAGTAAAATTAATTTTTGTACAGCGTGGCGATCATTATATAGCAGTTTCGCAAAATAGATGCCGCTGGCGTGAAGTGAAGCATCCCATAGGATTTTATGATCTCCCGGGAGGTACTGCCCGATAGCTAGAACTTCCACGAGCCGGCCAGAAATGTCAAAGATCAATAATTGGACTGTTTTTCCTGCGGAGGGAATGTTGAAAGAAATAGTGGTTACCGGGTTAAACGGGTTTGGAAAATTATGGTGCAGTGCAAATGTATTTGATACCGGTTTTGATTCATCCGCAATACCGGTCGGTGATGAAATCTCAATGGAAAAGTTAAGGGTATCCCCTTCAATACAATATTGAGGCATATCATCACAGCTCAAGGTTATGGGATAGGCTATGAAATCAACACTAGTTCCTTCCAAAACAGTTGAATCAGCCAATACAGAAAAGGATACTGGTAGACATTGTCCAGCATCCATTACATAAAACCAGTAATTGGGAAATTGTATTGTGACGAGATTTGAATCCGCTTCTAAAGTAGCACCGGGATAATACCCATGATCTTCTGCACCATTATTACAAAGTTCCATGGCAATGTCCAGGGTTTCACCTGGTTCCCAGAACCCGTCACCACTGGCATCCATGAATTCCAGATTCTCCAGGCTAAAGTCCCAGTCATATAAATCCACCAGTGGAATTCGGTGGCTGTTGATCGTAGAGCCAGTCTTAAACAGGTATTCTTCTGTTGCCGCCAGCTGCATGGTGGAAAGATCGTAGGAATCGAGCCCATCGCTGAAATCAACCCAGTTGGTCAGGTCGCCAGTGTAAAACAATCCTGAAGTGCTGGATGCCGTACCTGCGTAAAGGACATAATTTTTGGAGATCATGGCGTAGACGTGCTGATCCACCGGAAAGGTGTTCAATACGGTCCAGTTAGCCCCTGCATCGTAAGACACAAAGAGTTTGCCCACACCTCCGCCCCAGTACACGCTGATCATGAGCTGGTCGTCATGGGGCTCCAAGGTCAAGATGGTGCTGCAGCTATAAGGCGCTTCGTAACCTTCCTCATCCAGGATCCCGGTAATATCTTCCCAGGTCTCGCCCAAGTCCGGGGTGCGCAGCACCTGACAGCCGTGGCTGACATAAAGATAATCATTTGTGGCCAGCAAAAGTTTTATGTAACCCGTTATAGGCGGATCGGGTATAGTTGTCCAGGTCTCTCCCAGGTCTGAAGAAATGGAAATACCATTCAATAAGGTAAAGATCAGGGAATCATTGGCCACCATACTTATCAGAGCAGAAGATTGGTGGGGCAATTCCTCCCACATCCAACCGGCAAAACCTGCAATGCAACGAAAATTATATGGACCTGCACCGATATTCTGGGTAAAAAAGACAGCGATATCCTTCTCAAATAAGAGATCGGCACCATAGGGCTGGGTCGGAAGCGTATCTCCCAGCAGTTGCCAACTGTCTCCCTGGTCAATAGATTGGTAAACCTGGGCCTGGTTGGTAGCAGCAAAGAGTTCATTTCCACGGGCCAAAATCAGACTTACAGTGCCCATATCCGGTTGGCCAATGGTTTCCCACTGAGCCGCGATTATTGCGTGAATGAAAATCAGCTGAAAAAAAACTCGGATCGTTGATGTATTTAAATGAATTTGGTGTTCTCCTGCATTGTGAAGTAATTAATTTAAATACCTTCTCAATAATACATGTGATTATTCTCATTTATACGGTACTTGACTGATGAAGGTCATTGGAGCTGGATTTGGCCGCACAGGCACCTTATCTTTAAAAATTGCATTGGAGATCCTTGGGTTTGGAAAATGTTACCACATGAGAGATGTCATAATGCGGCCACGCCACATCCTGGCCTGGCATAAAGCAGGAATGGGAAAACCTGTTGACTGGGATTTCATATTTAAACATTACAACGCCACCGTGGATTTTCCTGCCAGTCTGTTCTATGGTGAGTTAAAGCGTAAATACCCATCCGCAAAGGTCATCCTAACAATACGAGACCCGGAGGCATGGTATCAAAGCACTGAAAGGACAATTTATAAAGTCCCGACCATCATTCCGTACTGGTTTAAGCGAATGGTTTTTCCATTGCGGAAATTCATTGAAATGACTGAGCTATTAGTCTGGAACGGATTGTTTAAAAATAAATTTAGCGACCGCGAACTAACCATCCAGATATACAACGAGCATATTCAAAATGTGACACGGAATGTCCCCAAAGAAGATCTGCTGATCTTTGATGTTAAAGAAGGTTGGAAGCCGCTCTGTGATTTTCTGGATGTGGACGTACCGGAAAATATTTCTTTTCCCCATTTAAACAATGTGGATACCATGGTCAGGATATTAAATGCTGTAAGAATATTGCCTTATATTGTCGTAATTATTATAATGATATCAATAATAACATTATTGATTTATCCCAAATAAGCGTCATCCCACTGCAAACAAATATTCCATCCATCACCCTGCAGCTGCCGTGTCCAACCAGGATGATAAAGACACGGATTGTTCCGGGATCAACTATAAATATTTCTGCCAGAACTCCAGCATTTTATTTTGCCGGTGTATCCTGGCAGGTTTATCTCTGAAACCATGTTTCCGCATAGGATAAAACATCATATCAAACATGATATTTTCCTTAATCAGTTCATCAATGAAATGCCAGGAATTCTGGGGATGCACATTATCATCATAAGTTCCATGGATTAACAGCAGGCGCCCGTGAAGGTTTTTTGCACTTTTAACAAAAGATGTCTTGTCATACCCTTCCGGGTTATCTTGTGGGCGTTTCATGGCAAATTCTCCCCA
>DQOT01000336.1 GCA_015658495.1 Fidelibacterota bacterium
AAAAATGGGATTTGAACAAAGCCAAAGAATATTTTGACCAAGTCAGTAAAGAATCTAGTAAATCGCTTTTTTCCCCCATGGCTAAAAGCCGAAGCAAATCCATCGGAATCTATCAGGAAGCTCAAAAGGATCTTGAGTCTCATTTGACCATTTCTAAGCAAGATTCCACATTCCTAACTGCGGAATCTGATTCCATAGTCACCGGAGTTTCTGTGATTACACCGGATCGATCGATCCCCGAGCTTTATTACCAATTGGCAGATCTTGAAGCATTCAGTTTTAATCGCTATACCCAAGGGATTCAATATTTGAATAAAATCATTTCTGATCATCCGGAGTCCTCCTTCCATGCAAAATCTATGTTCACGATCGCTTTTATGTTTGAAAATATGGCGGATTCAACAAAGGCCCAATCCGCACGGGATCGTCTATTGGAATCCTATCCAAATTCGGAATATGCTGCTTACATATCCGAAGATGTGAAATTGGAAAAACATCAGCAGGAAATGGTTTTTTCACAGGCAGAATCCCAGATTACTGTCAACCCTGAAAACGCGATCCAACTGTTTAAAGACGCTATTCAATTAGATGTAAAAAGTGAACTTGCGGTGTCAGCGGCTTATACCATCAGCTATCATTACGACCAGACCGCGGAAATCGATAGTGCGTTGAAATATTACGAATGGATTCAGGAAAATCATCCAAGGTCAGCGCAATCGCAAAGTGCAGGAAAACGGATTCAAACCTTGCAGATGGTATTGTCATCCATGGAAGCTGTTACAGATTCTGTAAATATAAACCAGGATGAAAATTGAGAGCGGGTTTTCTTTCTTTCTGCTATCGCACCACCCGGTTTATTGTCACTAAAATACTTTATTTTTTCCAAGGGTTATTTTCCTGTCCAAAAGACCTAGAACCGGCCGTTAAATTTGGTGATGCTGTCCTTTCCACAATTTCAATCATAGGAGCGCCTCTTTACAATTTTAAAATTCCATCCGGAAAAGACGTTGGAGTTTTCGGATTAAAATTCCCTTCGCCGTTGATGGCTGCATCCTTTAAATCTGAAACACAGATTCTGAACATTTGGCTCCGAATGGGATTGGGCGGGGCAACCTTTAAAACAATTATGAAGGATGAGAGATCAGGGAATGAAAGACCGCGACTCCAGGACGCCAGTTTGGCTGGAGAAAAAGGATTGTTGAATTCCATGGGATTGCCGGGACCGGGAATGACCCAATTTTCTCGGGAGATTCCGGGGCATGATTTGTGGGATATTGATCGTCCATTAGGGATTAGCATTGGCGGGGGATCGTTATCCGAATATGTTGAAAATGTAAATCATGTTGAAAGTGCCCTGAAAGAAAAATCATTTTCCTATTTCTATGAGTTAAATATCAGTTGCCCTAATACGCTAAATGGCCAAACCATCGGAGAAGATCCAGCCCAATTGGATACAGTTCTAAACCAGATAAGAGCAACTGTTTCAACACCGATATCTGTGAAAGTTTCCCCGGATCTTCCAAATGAGAAATTGGAACAAATCGGTGAGATTTGTAGAAGCGCAAGTCAGGTCTTGATCAATGCCGGAAATACCCAATTCAAAACACCTGCAGAAGTTGAAGTGAATCCAAAAACCTTTATAATGGAAGGCGGAGGATTTTCCGGACCAGCATTGTTTAGACGAACTTTAGATATGGTGAAATTGTTCTCCCAATTCGATTTTCCAATTATGGCAACGGGTGGCATCTCCAATATCCATCACATCCGTGCTGCAAAAGAAAATGGCGCCACACTGTTTGGCATGGCAACTGCGCTCGTACTGGATCCTTACTGCATCCCCAAGATCAACGCTCAACTCTAATGTTTACCATCGTTTTACTGGAACCACAAATCCCACCCAATACGGGCTCTACCGGCCGTCTTTGCGGTGCGACCAATACAAGACTACACATTGTTGGGCGGCTCGGTTTTGAGCTGTCCGACAAAACAATGAAAAGAGCTGGATTGGATTATTGGAATCATATTGATTGGGGCTATTTTCCGGATTTAGAGCAATATTGCGAAAACATGGTGAAAAATGAGACATTTCACCTATTGACCACCAAATCATCTCATCCGTACACTTCACGGCGTTTTCGAAAGGGAGATCATCTTGTCTTCGGTAGTGAGACCGCCGGGATCAATGAGGCTTTCCTGAAAAAAAATTGGGATAATACCTGTACCATTCCTATGGATAATCCACATATCAGAAGTTTGAACCTTGCCACCAGCGTAGGAATCGTTCTCTATGAAGCGATTCGCCAAATCCATGTTTTCTAAATCCAAATTTCTTATCCTTATCCTTATCCTTTTACAGGGCTGTGCCAGTTCTCCACGATATGCAACGGGAAATGGTGTATCAACTCGATCCAAATCATCGAAAACAATCAAACCTAAAAGCAGTAAAATTTCTAAGAATACAAAACATCGAAAAGTGATGACCGGTGTCAGTTCATTTTATGCAGAAGATTTCCATGGAAAACTCACTGCAAATGGTGAAGTTTATGATATGTATGGCGTCACTGCAGCACATAAAACATTGCCATTAGGCACCGTATGCCGGGTGACCAACCTTGCTAACGATAAATCACTGATCATAAGGATCAACGATCGCGGACCCTATGTGAAAGGACGAATCCTGGATTGTTCCTATGGTGCCGCAAAAAAATTGGACTTTATCAACCAAGGAACGGCGAACGTTAAAATTGAAGTCATCGAATGGGGAGATGGGGCTTACATGCAACATAGGGAGAATCCACAATGAAGAAGTTTTATATGATTGTAAATCCACATGGTGGAATAAAAAAAGGAATCGGAATCCTGGATCGGGTAAAACCGATCTTTGAAGATGGCGGTGCTGAACTCACCATTTTAGAGACCGAATATGCAGGTCATGCCCGTGAAATGGCTCTGGAAAAAGATTTCACAGGATATGATGGTTTTTGTGCCATTGGCGGCGACGGCACCATGCACGAAGTGATCAACGGTATGTTAAAGCGCCCGGATGGAAGAAAATTACCTATTGGGTTGGTCACAGGCGGAACTGGAAATGCCTTTATGCATGACTTGGATTGTCTTGACCCGGAAAATGCTGCCAAGCGAATTATTACCGGACGGCTTCGTCCCATCGATATCGCAAAAGTGGATGCAAATGGAGAAACAATTTACGGTTTTAATATTGTAGGTTGGGGAATGCCAACCGATATTAATATTTTAGCCGAAAAAATGCGTTGGCTCGGGGAACAGCGCTATAATGTTGCCTCTATCATTGAAGTGATGAAAGGGAAGCAACGATTAGCTAAACTCATTATCGATGGAAATACAGTTGTAGGTGATTTTGGATTTATTCTGGGGTGTAATACAATTCATACCGGAAAAGGGATGATGATGGCTCCGCTAGCACAACTCAATGATGGACTAATTGATTTGATCATTGCGCGGAAAGCGAGTCGTTTCAAGTTACTAAGGTTATTCCCCAAATTATTCAGTGGAGCACACGTGGGTGATCCATTGGTGGATTATCGACAGGTGAAGGAATTCTCCATCATCCCGCAGGAAGACAATATCCTGAATATCGATGGGGAAATGATCGGGAGTACACCCATCCACGTAACTGTAGAACAAGGATTGATTGACGTTCTGGTCTAAATTAGGGAAAAAATATGAGTATGTTTAAAGGACGAAATTTGATAAATGCGTTGGGGATTCCCGGATGGTTATTTCTTATTTGGAAAGGTGATCTCTATTACAGTGTATTTATTTTAGTATGTATCGCTTTTGCTTTGGGTGAATTCTATTCCATCATGGAGAAAAAGGGAGCAAGACCATTGCGGTGGATGGGTATGTGTTCCGCTGTTTTCATTGCTGATTATTATTATGTCCAACCCGATATCACACCGCATCAAATGATGGGTGGGATTATTTTGATTATTTTGTTAACGGTCATTTGGGAATTGTTTTCTGGTAAAGGAAATTCGGGTCAAAATATTTCTGCAACCATGGCAGGGATTTTAATTGTTCCTGTTTTACTCGGAACTGCAATCGATATTCGTCAATTTGATATGGTCATGGGAACCCAGTTAACCCTTGCTACGGTTTTATCGGTCTGGGCTTGCGATTCTGCAGCATTCATTTTTGGAACCAAATTTGGTACCGCAAAGATCTTCCCCAGAGTCAGTCCGAAGAAATCATGGGTTGGCTCCATAGCCGGGATGATCGCATCATTAGGTGTGTTTCATCTTTTTTATCACCAGGGATGGCTGGGGGATTATTTTTCCGTGAGAGATGCAGTTGTTTTCGGAGTGATCACTGGTGTTTTTGGACAAATAGGTGATTTTGCAGAATCGTTATTAAAACGTGATGCAGATGTAAAAGATAGCGGCACATTATTACAAGGGCATGGTGGTGTTTTAGACCGCTTTGACTCCTTGATATTCGCTACGCCGGTTACCTATCTTTACGTTCATTTTTTGATGCATTTCTAATTTTTTTATAACTCCCAATGGATCTCAAATCGATTTTGGCTACGGATTGTGGCTCTACCACAACCAAAGCCATTCTTATACAAAAAATTGACGGTGAGTACCGTTTGACCCATCGCGGTGAAGCGCCTACCACCGTTGAAGCACCTTTTGAAGATGTGACTCGCGGCGTATTAAATGCCGTCATGGAAGTGGAAGAATTAGCCAACCGCAAACTCCTGGAGGGTGATGAGATTATGTCTCCACAAAATGGCGGGGAAGGGGTGGATATTTATATTTCAACCAGTTCTGCCGGTGGCGGCCTCCAAATGATGGTTGCAGGTGTGGTAAAATCCATGTCTGGCGAAAGTGCAGAGCGGGCCGCTCTTGGTGCCGGGTCAATTGTGATGGATGTAATGGCATCCAACGATGGACGATTGCCTCATGAAAAGATCAAACGGATTCGCGATCTTCGGCCCGATATGATTCTGCTCTCTGGAGGGATCGATGGCGGAACGGTTTCCCATGTCGTTGAATTAGCAGAAATTCTTCATGCGGCTAATCCTCAACCACGGTTGGGACAAAATTTTAAATTGCCGGTGATTTATGCCGGTAACAACATGGCCCAAGATCAGATCCGAGATACATTGGGGGAAATGGTAGATTTGGACATCACAGACAATATTCGCCCTGTTCTTGAGAGAGAAAACCTGGAACCGTCCCGCGACAAAATCCATGATCTTTTTATGGAGCACGTCATGCAGCAGGCTCCTGGGTATAAAAAACTCATGTCCTGGACGGATGCACCCATCATGCCAACACCCGGCGCAGTTGGCTCTTTAATAGAAATGATTGCAGAAAAAGAAAATATCACGGTTGTGGGTGTTGATAT
>DQOT01000231.1 GCA_015658495.1 Fidelibacterota bacterium
AGTAAAGCGAATCACCCAAAATATATTTCAATTCTGTAAGCATCAACGCCGGTTTTGTGTATGCATTCCGTCTGTAGGCTGAACTATTGTTATACATGTAAGACGAACGGCTGATGGGCTCATCATGTCCGCTTCTCATAAAATCAATGGCGCTCCACTGGTCTGAATGAAGATCATGCTCCTTTGGCCAATGCTTCTTGGGGAATTCAGCCCTGTCTTCATCCAAACTTAAATCATACCCATGGTCGCCATAACGATCCAATAAGTAGTGTGTGGTTTGTGTAGTTGTAAACCCCTCATCTAACCAGGCTTCATCCACTTCATTATTTGCAAGAATTCCATAAAAATAAATATGGCCATATTCGTGGACGATCAACCCTTCGCTTTCCCGACCATTCATGACCAGCATAGGATATTCCATCCCACCACTTTTTATTCGATCTGTGGTGGTTACCTGAGGATAGGGATATTTCCCAAATTTTTCTTCTAACCATGATATTGCACGAATAGATCGTTCCAAAACATCTTTTGTCCATTTTTCACCCCGGCTTTTATCATAAAGTACATGGACATCGATATCTTCATGTTGCCCCCCTTCATAAAGAAAATTCTTTGAGGCCACCCAGGCAAAATCATGAACGTTTTCAGCAAAAAAGGTGACAGTTCTCCGTTCGGTGGAATCGGGTTCAACATAGGTGGAATCATACATATCGACCCAAATTTCAAAATCAATGGATGTATCAACCTTGACGGAATTCCAACCGGGATCACCATTTGTCACAATACCGGAGGCCCCAATAATAAATGCTTTCGGAAGATCAAACTTGACTTCAAAATTACCAAACTCACCATAGAATTCACCTTCAGCATGGAAAACATCCGCATGCCAACCTTCCTGGTCGTACACCGCCATTTTTGGATACCACTGTGCCATATTATACTGGCCTTCGTAATACCCGGCCCGTTCCACCATCTCACCCACATGATGGGTCCAGTTAAGATCAATCCGAACCGTCTTGCCAGGGGCTAGTTTTTTCAGTAAAGTGGCTTCCAGGATGGTATCATCAATTTTGTATTCATCCAGGATCGGTATTTTATGAATCCAAGAAGCTCCTTCCTTGGGCAGGGCAACAGAAAAATTAGGGACATCAATCTTACTGGTGAATCCATCTAAACGATCCTTGAAATATTTCGCCCGTGACTCACGTCCTGCGTTTCCGATGTATTCCCGGTATTTTACAGACTCAAGTTGGAAAGCATTGGGGTATAAATGCATATAGATCCTATCGAGGGAATCAGGGGAATTATTTGTATATCTGATTTTGGAGAAACCGGTCAATTGTTGGGCAGTGTCAATCAATGAGATCTCCATGTCATAATCCACTTTTTGCTGCCAGTAACCATCAAGTGGGTCAGCATAAAGTGTTGCAAAAAGACACATAGAACATGTAAGGAGTGAACGAATTGTTCTCATGAATTTCCTCGGATTAGCGTGAGGTGAGGCTGGGGTTTAAAGATAAGGTTCCAGGTCTCTGTAGAAAATCTTTTCTGATCTTGGACCAATATAGCGCTGCCGAATGTACCCGTCTCGATCAATAATGAAAGTGGTGGGAATTCCATTGATCTGTTTTCCCGTTACTTTTCCATATTTGGATGTCACAACCTGTGTTTCATTCCCTTCGATATCGGTAAGCAGTGTATAATTGATGCCCCATTTATCAGCAAATGTTTGAATGTTATCGGGTGAGCCGGATGATAGTGTTATCCCCACGATTTCCAATCCATCTTTTTTATATTTGTCCATCAATTTAATGAAAGATGGAATCTCTCGTCTACAGGGACCGCACCAGGTTCCCCAAAAGTTGAGCAAGACCACTTTTCCTTTAAAATCATTTAAAGAGTGCCAATTCCCTTCAAGATCTGCCAGGGTAAAATCAGGCGCTATCAATGCTTTTTTTGAATTTGTTTTTGCCTTTTTTTGGACAGTTTTTTGGGGCTTCTTTTTGAATTGTTTCGCTTTTTGCTGAGCGTTTCCATTCTCGCATCCCATGAGAACAAAAGCAGTAAGTATGATAATGTTAATTAAGTGTCTCAAAATATTTAATGTTCGTTTGGTTGTTAAAGAAATCAATTACTCTTCCGTAATGTGTAGGCTGAAATTCCTTTAATAAGAAAATCTGCAAATCCGTTGGGAACATAACCCCCGGTGTCTGCCAATGTATACTCATCTTCAGGATCCAATACAACATAATAGGGTTGGGTTGCTTGTTGATAACGTTCGAATTGCAGTTGTGCATAAGCCTTGCTCAAAGAATCTTTCTTGTCAACGTAAAGCCGTGTCAGAACCATTTTATCAAATTGTTCCTTAACTTGACCCGTTGGGAAAACACGGCGTTCCATTACACGACAATTGGCGCAATACACACCAGTGAAATCGATGAATAATGGTTTCCCTTCTAATTTCGCTTTGGCAAGTGCTTCTTCATATTGATCCACGAACCAGCCTTCCTGCATGGCAATATCATCTTCGGTAGGCGGCGGCGGGATCATCGCTTCAATGAATTCTTCCATCACCCGGGGCATTTTTGCATAATGATAGGTCGGTGGTGATGCCAAGGACATCCCGATGGGGAACAACACCAATCCTGTCAGTACTATTCCAATAACTCGCCCTTTTCCAATTTGAAATGGCTTTATTTTTTCAGCAGATCCAATCGTAAAAAAGCCCAGCAAGTATCCAATCTGCAGAATACCAATTATGATGAACAGAGCAAGGACCACATTGCGCGGTAAAAGTCCCAGTTTCCATTCCATGTCAGGAACCCACAAAAATTTTACGGCGGCTGCAATCTCAATGAAACCAAATACGATTTTTATTGTTTCCATCCAGGTGCCAGAACGGGGCAACTTTTCCAGCGCTGTGGGGAACATGGAAAGTGCTACAAACGGTGCAGCAAAGACCACCCCGTAAATCACCATGCCATAAAGGCTGGTCAGCAAACTACCAGCGGTTCCTGCTGCTGCAACCACCAGGAGAGTCCCCACGACTGGTACTGTACAGCTAAAACTGGTAATGGCAAATGTGACCCCTAACAAAAATGATCCCACATAGGCACTTTTTGCAGATTGACCTGCCTGATCTGTTTTATTCAACAGACGGCCGGCAACATTTACATTTATAATTCCGAACATCCACAGGGCGAAAAATATAAAAAGAATTCCCAATCCAAGATTGATCCAGGAATTTGTGGCAATAAAGTTGCCAATATTTGCATATCTCGATTGCCTGGCCACATCGCTGACTCCCCACGAAAGAAAGCCCACAAGGAGGCCAATCAAAACGAAGGTTCCTGAGATTCCCAAGCCATAAAAAGTGGCAATCGTGCTCTTGCCAATATGCTTTTCCTCCGACATTTTCCCGAAAAATGAAATGATAATCGGGATCATCGGGTAAACACAGGGCATGACCCAACTGATAATCGCTCCGCCTACAGCCAGTAAGAAAATCCCAAGTAATGTATTTGATTTACTACTGGAGTCATTATCATTTGAGGATGAAGCCACAACCGCAAAGGATAATTTATCCGACCGCGGTGAACCTGGCTCTATTACGACAACGACTGTATCTGTTTTTGTGACAGGTGGGTAGCAAAGCCTGGCATTGCAAACCATGTAGAATACATCGACAGCAATTTTGTAGGTTCCCGGTTCAAGGTTCCGTTTAAGCTTTATGGGTACTGTGAATTGCGTATTTCCCCGGTGAAAATATGTATCTGTCTCGAATCCGGGATCAAATGCATGGATAGGCTCAGGTTCAATAACGGGAGCAACCATACCTACAGCTCTACCACCAACACTGATCTCTGTAGGCAAGGGTCCTGATTCAACCGACGATTTGTAAATTGAATAAATATGCCATTCATCATCCATGGTCATGTTAATGACAATTTCTGCCACTTCTCCGGCACGAACCTTGGGTGTTGATTCGGCCGAAATCGTAACAGGATTTATTTGGGCAAAAAGGGTGCCAATCAGTAAAAAGAGAGAAAATAGTTTTTTCATCGTGAATTTGTGCTTTTCAGCGGAGAGAAAAGTAAAGGGTTTAATGTGTTAACTCAACCATTGTTTCATTTTGTAAAAAAGGGAATTCTTACGATCGATCTCTGATTTTAATTGTTCAATGCATTTCCTCGCTGCTGTTTTGCCATTTGCCACCAAAGTATCAAATTGGTGGAAATCTGACCAATGAAGCCCCAATGTATCGGGCTTGATCACAAAATCCGCCTTTTTACTTAATTCGGATTTCAGTCGAAGCGATGTGACCATATCGGCGCGCTTCATGATTTCGATCATATTGGGATTGTTCAATGTCCCTAAATAATATCGGGAAATATCTACCGCAAGAATGAATTCACAATTCCCCTGTAATACGGGGACAGGGATCGGCATACTCACGCCGCCATCAACGATTAATTCTGTTTCATTTCCAGAGGGTTGCACAAACCCGGGAATGGATGAACTTTTAACCAGCGCATTGATCAAATTACCGGATTCAATAATCAAGTCTTCACAAGATTGAATGTCCGTCGCCAAAACCTTCATGGGTATTTTCAATTCATTAAAGTTTTTGACGGGCATCAAAAAGGAAATAGCCCTGCGAAGCGGACCACTCTTTACAATGGATTCCCGGTTCAATCCCATCATAACCACATAATGATCCTTTACTTTTTTCGCGATCTGATCCAGAACTGAATCCGGGTTACGGTCATCGAGCATTCTTCTGGACCTGAGACCTTCAAATGCATCACTCTCCATAAATTTTCGGAAATGGTCTTCGATCCAAAAAGGATCGGTGGAAGCCGCATACATAGCACCGATAATGGACCCTGCGCTTGTTCCGGCAATAAGATCTATTTGGATTCCGGCTTGATGCAGTTCCTGCAATACACCGATATGAGCTGCACCACGGGCACCACCGCCACCAAGGGCTAACCCAAGAAAGGGTTTGTTCATTTATCTCGTTTTTCTATGTGAACATTCATTTCTACACGGGAGTTTGGATTATCACGGCTATCCCGGGGGAGATTCACAATTTGATCAATGACATGATGGCCTTCGATCACTTGCCCAAAAACAGTGTATTGTCCGTCCAGATGTGTTATGTCCCCAGCGCAAACAAAGAACTGGCTTCCTCCGCTATTTGGGTGAGCAGAACGAGCCATAGACAAAATACCATGCTTGTGTTTCAGATCATTGAATTCGGCAGGGATATTCCATGTGGTTGAGTCATTTTCAACACCCACACCAAAAAACTTGGCAGCATTTCCACCCCTTCCGTATTGGGATCTGTCATCACCTTTGGTGTTCGGATCTCCGCCCTGGATCATAAATCCTGGAATGACTCGATGGAAAGTGGTGCCTTTATAATATCCGCTTTTTGCGTGAAGTTTAAAATTTTCTGTATGCATCGGTGCAGCTTTTTCAAAAAATTCTACAACCATGTCACCGAATTGGGTGGTAATAACACCTACCTCTTCGGTTACCATTATTTTTATTTTCCTTTCGTTATTTTTTAAATTGGGATCATCCTTTAATCCATCTACAGATATTAAATATTCTCCACTTTTTTTTGGATTAAATGCAAACAAAATTTCAGCATTTGTGTCATCTTTTAAGGTGAATTCTATTGGGGCAATTAAATCAGGTGTAACGGATTTGTTTTTTGCTGTTATTATTAATGACAATACACCATCAATGGGAGAATTACACGAGACATTAACCATAATTTCCACCTGCTCGCCTTTTTCAACTTGCAAAATATTAGGATACACTTTTTTTATCTCTAAATCATTTTGGAGTGTACCACACCCTGTTATTATAAAAACGATTATGGATAAGATAATTTTTATAATATTGTTACTCACGATTGGTATCGACTCCCCGGTTTTTGAATTGGAATGGCAGATAGTTCTTCAGGGACTTCATTTTTCCCGTAACTGACCGCGGTCATTTTTACGATTGAATATTGATTTTTATGCAAATCTGCAGTGCCGTTGCTTCTGTCCACTAACACACCCACACCCACGATGTTCCCACCTGTTTCTTCCACAAGATCCATGACTTCTTTCACGGATCCTCCTGTGGTGATCACATCTTCTACCACCAGAACTTTTTCGCCCGGTTTGATCTCAAATCCGCGACGAATGACCATGATCCCTTCTTTCCGTTCGGCAAAGATTGTGCGACATCCCAACTGAGTTCCCACTTCGGTTCCGAGAACAACGCCCCCAATGGCTGGAGATATAACTACATCTGGTTGGATCGGTTCAAATTCATCCGCTATCAAGATGGAAAATGCGGTGAGGTATTCCGGATGTTGGAGTACTTTTGCACATTGAAAATAATTGGCACTGTGGCGCCCGGATGTGAGAACAAAATGACCTTCCAGCAATGCATCGGTGGACTTGAAAATTTGAATTATTTGTTTTTTATCAATCATGATGAAATATTTGTCTCATTTGCCTCACATAATTCTCCGCTGCAGATCGAATATCATCTTCACTCATATCGCCGACAAAATTGATTCCACGAGACACATTGATCAATCCTACTCCTGTTTGATTCCCAACTCTAACACTATGGGCTAAATCACCACCTTGAGCACCGATCCCAGGAATCAAAAGAGAAAGATCAGGTGCAAGCTCTCGAACTCGTGTTAATTCTTCTGGTGCCGTTGCGCCCACAACCAATCCAACATTGTCGTTTTCATTCAATCCATTTGCCCAATTTGCTACTTTTTCATAGAGTGAAAATCCCCCCATTTTTCCATTTTGGAAATC
>DQOT01000338.1 GCA_015658495.1 Fidelibacterota bacterium
AAATGAGACCCTTTTTCAGGGCGTTTTTCTGATATCAGTATTTTGGGGTGTAAAAGCTGTTTTGGACCAATGGAAGGAAGAGAAGAATCTCTAAAGACTGTTAATTTAACTTGTAGACAACGCTTCGTACATATCCCAAATGGGCAGGAAGATCGCCAGGGACAGTGTCAGGATCATAATACCCATGATGACAGTGATGAGGGGTTCAAGTGTTGCAGTCAATTTTAAAACACGATCCTGGACTTCCGCATCGGTCATATCCCCGATCTCTTTGAGCATATCATCCATGGCACCGGCTTCTTCACCCACTTGGATCATTTTTAAAACATGGGGTGGAAAAATATCGTGGGTGTGCCGCTGGATAGAAAGAGCTACTTTTTTCCCCATTTCCACATCTGCATGAACTTTGGCTAATCGATCCTCAATAAAGGCATTCCCGGCCGTTTTGCCGGCAATATCCAATGCTTCCAGGATGGGAACACCGGTCCGGTCCAGTGTATCCAGCACATGGCAAAAACGGGAAATGGACATTTTTTGGGCAAGAGGGCCAAAAATGGGCAGGGTCAAAATAAATTTGTGCCATTGATACAGGCCTTCTTTTGTTTTTAAAGCCCTCCAGAATACTAAAATGAAAAACAAAACAAAAAAGATGATTCCGGCCCAGTTATCCTGCGTGAACTGATCGATACCAAGAAGAATTCGCGTGGGCAGGGGCAGCTCGATCCGGGTACTGGAGAAAAGTGCAGAAAACCTGGGTAAAATGTAAGTCACCGCAAACACACCAACCATCAAGGTAATTCCGATTACTATGGAGGGATACCGGATGGCCTGTTTGATTCCCATTGTTAATTTCAGGTCATGAGCAATAAAATCCGCCAATTGGAACATGACCATATCCAACACACCGGCGCTTTCACCTGCTTTTACAATATTCACAAACATATTGTTAAAAACTTTCGGATGGCGGCTCATGGATTTGGAAAGAGCCATCCCACCGGAAACATCATCAATGACGGCATCAATGGTTTTATTCAGCAGGGGATTGGATTGATCCGAATGGACCGAGTCCAATGCATCCACCAGGGGGACACCTGCCTTCAGCATCACCGATAATTGCCGGGTGAAATTGTAAATATCGGTGGGCGGGACTTTTTCGAAAAAAGTAATGTCCACATCCAAAATGGATTTTTTTCTCTCTGATACAGAAACTGGCTCCAATCCCATTCGTTCCAATTGTATGAGGACACTATCTTCGCCTATGGCCCTCAATTCTCCCCGAACTACACCGCTATCAGCATTCGTGGCGATGTAGGAAAAGACGGTTAGCTTTTTAATCTTTTTTTCGGAGGCCATGCTGATCTAATTTTCGATAAAGTGTCATACGGCTGATCCCAAGCTGCTGGGCGGTGAGGGTCATATTCCAATTGTTTCTTGAAAGCCCCGCCTGGATCGCTTCATATTCTAATTCTTTTAATGATTTTACCGCGGATGTATCAATGAAATGCAATTGTTCTTCAGCAGGATTCTGGGTACCATATATTGTATTGCTATTCTGTGGCGAGGGTGATGAAACAAGCGGGGAACTTGTCACTGGGGCAGTTTGTTGATGCAGGTGATGCGATGATTCATCCAAGATCGGTTTGATCTCATTTTCCGTCAGGATCGGTATATCATTGATCAGGACGATCCTTTCCAATGTGTTTTCTAATTCACGTACATTTCCAATCCAGGGGAATGATTTCAACAAGACCATTCCAGCCGGTGAAATATAATGAACTGGTGTTTTATGTTTTTTCGCCAACCTTTTCAGGATGGACATGGCCATCAGGGGAATATCTTCAGGGTGGTCTCGGAGGGGTGGAATGGTAATGGGGAATACATTGATCCGATGGAGTAAATCCTGCCGAAATTCGCCTTTCCTGATCTTGTCTTCCAGATCTTGGTTGGTTGCGGAAATGACCCGTACATCCACTTTAATGGTTTCTGCACCGCCCACCCGTTCTATCTCACTACTTTCCAGCACTCGCAGGATCTTGGCTTGGAGGGAAGGGCTCATATCCCCGATCTCATCCAGGAAAATAGTCCCGGCATTCGCTGTGAGGAATTTTCCATCTTTTCGTTCAATGGCTCCGGTGAAGGCTCCTTTTTCGTGCCCAAATAATTCGCTTTCTAATAATTCAGATGGAATGGCAGGACAATTAACAACAACATTGGGTCGATCCCGGCGAAGGCTTGTTTCATGTAATGTTTTTGCTATTAAATTTTTTCCGGTTCCACTTTCACCGTATAAAAGAGTGGTCACATCTTTATTTTTGATCTGGATCATGAGGTGATACACCTTTAACATGGCATCGGTCATACCCACTATACCCCTGTATCCAATGGACGTAAAAGAGCGAAGAGATGTTTTGGGTGCATCTTTGATGAAATTATGAAAACGATCTGCCGATGTGAGCATTTCCATCAGTTCCTCTGTGGATGTGTGATCCGGTTCAAACCAGCCAAAGAGTCCGTGCCCGAAATCTTTCATGAGTTGGGAACGCCGTTCATCTCCACGGATAATACTGATCAACGGAATCTCTTGTTTTATTGAGACGAATTCCTCAATTAGCCGGGAAGCGGTCATGAGGGGGAGCTGGTCTTCAATGATGATAGCATCAAAACTCTGGGTTTGGGCAGCGCTCAAGGCGATCATACCATTCTGGACATAATCCACAAGAGTACCGGTCCCGGAAAGTTGGGGGATGTCCCGTTTCTTTCCACCAACGTATAACACCGTCATGATGTTATTATCCTCGTGGTTCCCAATGTTTCATAGATTTCAGAAAGAGAGGTATCTCCCCGTTTGATCTTGGTGACACCATCTTCTAACAAGGTAATCATCCCATTTTTCATTGCTAATTCACGGATGTGGTATCCCGGTGCTTCCTGGAGAACTAGATCGGAAATATCAACATCCACCAGCAAAAATTCATAAATCCCGATTCGACCATTATAGCCTGTATTCCGACAAGCAAGACATCCGTTTCCCTTAAATCCTTCCAAGGGTTCATCCGGGTTCAAACCTGCTAATTTCAATTCTTCTGGTGTTGAAGAATAAGGCTCGCGGCATTCCTTACAAATCCGGCGTACGAGCCGTTGTGCCAAAATACCTTTCACCGTAGAAGCGATCAGAAACGGTTCCACACCCCAGTTCAATAACCGTGTAAAACCGGAAGCAGCATCATTGGTGTGAACCGTGCTAAACACAAGGTGACCGGTCAACGCTGCTCGAATAGCCAATTCCACTGTTTCTTCGTCACGAACCTCACCCACCATAATAATATCCGGGTCCTGCCGCAGGATCGATCGCAGAGCGGATGCAAAGGTGACACCTGATTTTGTATTCACTTGGGCTTGATTGATATTTTCCAGGTCATACTCAATGGGATCTTCCACTGTAACAATATTCACATCCGGTTTTTCTAATTTATGCAGGGTGGAATAAAGGGTGGTTGTTTTACCAGATCCTGTTGGGCCTGAGACTAAAATGATGCCTTCGCCACCCACGAGTATGTTGTTGAATTGATTTTCGGTACGCTCTTCAAATCCCAGGTCTCTTAATGAATGGAGTGCTTCCGAAATATTCAATAAACGAAGCACAGTTTTTTCTCCATAGAGTGTGGGATACGTGGAAATACGAAGATCCAACCGCCCGGAAGATGAATTGAACAAAATACGTCCATCCTGGGGCCGCCGTGTTTCAGCAATATCCATATTTGACATGATCTTGAGCCGCGACACTAACGCTGTATGGATATCCCTGGGTAAGGCCTGGAAATCCTGCAAGCGGCCATCAATGCGAAACCGAACCCGGATATCATTTTCCCGCGGCTCTACATGAATATCCGAACAGCGGTATCGCTGGCTTTGGGTGATAATACTATCCACCAGTTCCACAATTCTTGTCTCATCAAACAGATCAGAAATATCCGTGACTTCCTCACCCGAAGAACCGACATCCACGAATCCGGAAATGCCATAATAGAGATCAATGGCATTTACAATTTCCGATTCTGTAACAATCACCGGTTCTATTTTGAGACCCGTTGCATCCCGGGCAGCATTGATAGGTGACGCATCCAACGGATCGGTCACAGCAATATTTAACGTATTGTTCAACCTGAACAAGGGCAGCATTTTTTTGGAGCGGATGATTCGCTCAGGGATAAGATCCATGACGGATTTATCCACATCGTAATGCCCAAGGGGCAAATAGGGGATTTTCAATTGCTGACTGATATAGCGGTTCAATTCCCGCTCATCCAAATATCCCAATTCTCTGAAAATGACACCGATATACACGTCCTTTTCTTTTTGTATACCCAGTGCTTTCTGGAGTTGATCTTCATCAATCTTCCCAGCCTGAATGAGCAATTGCCCCAGTGAATGTTTTCCGGTTATGGCCATTTAAAACATCGTCCTGTAGTACCAGTCCAAAATGTAGTTCCCGCCGTAAGGTGTGGTGGTCAAGATCGATAAAAGTGTGCCACCGGCAAGATAAGGGCCGAATGGTATTTTTTGGCTTTTGGAAATCATCTTGGATCCCAGCATAATAAACACGACAATAGCGGAAATTGCGAAACTTAAATACAAGGCTAACACTGAATATTCAACCCCAAGATATCCGCCCAGGACCAATCCAAGTTTAATATCCCCAAATCCGATACTTTCTTTTTTCAGGATAAATTGACCGACCAACCCAATGGCAAATAAAAATCCTGCAAAAACGAATGCGCCTGACATGCCATCTTCCCAATCAATGGGCAGCCAGTCCATAGGGAGCCCAACGGCCAGCACCGCAAGCCCAAAGAGTACAAATCCGTTTGGGATGATCAAATGATCCATATCCACGAAGGTGATGACGATCAAAAGATAGGTTAAAATAAGATACATGAAGAATTTTTCGTTGATGCCAAAAATGATAAAAAGCCAAACGGTCATGACCGCCGTGAGCCCTTCTACCAGGGCATAGCGCATGGAAAAAGCAGCACCACAATGCCGGCATTTTCCGCCCAGAATGAAATAACTCAGGATGGGAATATTATCAAAAGGTTTGACGGGTGTTTTACAGGATCCGCAATGGGATGCCGGTTTGATCAAACTCATTTTTTCCGGCACTCGATAGATCACCACATTTAAAAAACTTCCAAAGGCAGCCCCGAGAATAAAAATAAAAAAAATAATGATGTAATCTGAGAGGTCCATTATGCTGCTTTCACCCCTTCTATGGATTCCATGAGATCACGAAACCGGAATGGTTTCCCAAGGATATGGTCTGCACCGCTTGCTCGAAACATATCCTGAACGGAATCCACATTATTGCTTGTAATTAAGATTACATGGGTCTCTTTAAAGCGATCATCAAATTTCAGGAGCCGGGAAACACGAAATCCATTCATGCTGGGAAGCAGCGTTTCCGACACAATATAATCAGGCGATTCGTTGCAGGCGCGGGTGTACCCTTCGTAACCGTCTTTTGCAGTGATGACCAACATGTCCCGTTGTTTGAACCGGTTGGACAGACTGTCCAGGATTGCATCATCACTCTCAATGATGAGCACAGATTTTTGTTTATTCTCTGACATAAATATAAATAGCGGGAAAGCCAGAGTTTGGTTGGCAATTCCCTTACTTCGGATAATTAAAACTTAATAATAAAATAGTAAAGTGTCACATAATTTTACAGCCTTGACGAAAACACTTGTTTCATTGTGTTACAGTCACGTAAATCGTGCAAATGTGAATAGGTTTTGATTATATCATTCTGTAAAAGTTAAATTTCGGGGCATTTTTTGCAGCGCATGGGATATGGGTTGGGAGAAGACCTGGTATCCACTTTATTTTTAGCCCACGACTGGGCAAAACCCTATTTCATCGCTCCAGCCATGAATACCAAAATGTTGTCTCATCCGGCAACACAGGAAGCTTTGGAGCGACTCAAAAAATGGGGCGTTCGTGTTTTATCACCCGATGCGGGAAACCTGGCCTGCGGTGATGTGGGGCCGGAACGTATGATGGAACCGGCTGATATTTTAAACTCCATTCAGCCATTTTTGAACAAATCTATCCGGCCTTCAGTATTGATCACAGCCGGAGGAACAAAAGAACCCATCGATGAAGTACGATTTATTGCCAATATGAGTACAGGGAAAACAGCGGCGGCCATTGCAGATCGATTCATCCAGCACAATTGGGATGTAACCTATTTATCCTCACCGAAAGCGCAAATGCCCAATGGTGTTTGTGAGAATCCAAACTTCTCTTCAACCAATGATCTCCAATCTCAACTATTTAAACTCATTTCAGAAAATAATTTTGATGCAGTCATCCACAATGCTGCAGTCAGTGATTTTGTACCGGTGAATTCTAATAAAAATGTCAAAATCACTTCCGATCAGGATCACCTGGTTTTGGAAATGGAACGAACCCCAAAACTGGTTGATGCAATTCGAGAAAAAAGTAAAAA
>DQOT01000194.1 GCA_015658495.1 Fidelibacterota bacterium
GTCTTCCAATCAGTGTGGATGTTTCGGGCATATTCATCAAATCATCAATTTTTTTAGATTGAACAAAGGTCGGAATCCGTTTTGCAATTTTTGGGGTTTTAATATGCATCGCAGGATTATCCGAAATCACTTCTGCCTGAACAAGATATTTAAAAAGCGATTTGATGGCTGCAAGGCGTCGCGCGATTGTTTTTGCTGTATTCCCATCTTCGTATTCTTTCCCGAGAAAATGTCGAATAGTTTGACGGTCTATTTTGCCAAAGTCAGACAGAAGATTTTCGTCATAGTGTTGAATAAAACTCCGGAATCGTTCCAGATCATGTTGATAGGCAGTTAAAGTATGCGTGGAGTATCCACGTTCGTGTTTAATATAATTCAGGAATTCTTTTAGGGTCGCTGTGCCTTTATTTATCATAAAATGACTCAATTGCATTTATTAAATTTAAAAAATCTAATGGTAAAGGGGATTCAAAAAATATGGATTCTTTCGTCCCGGGATGTGTGAATTCCAACCGCTTTGCGTGCAGTGCATGACGGTTAAATTTTTTCATTTTCCTTTTATAAAAATTGGTGAATTCGGGTAGAAATCCCCGGGTCTTTGACACACTACCCCCATATTTCACATCACCAAATATTGGGAATCCTGAATAGCTTGCATGGACACGGATCTGATGTGTCCTTCCTGTTTTTGGGAAGAATGATACTTTGGATAAATGTCGGTATTTTTTTTCCACTTCAAATTTTGTCAGGGAAGGCTTTCCGTCTTTTGATACCATGTAAGATGTGGGGTCTTTCTTTTTTCTCGCAATGGGTTGATCTATTTCCCCGGAATTTTCCGTCCAGAGTCCCCAGGTTAACGCTGTATATTTCTTTTTAATTTTTCGATTCTGGAATTGATCCGCCAGGTTTGCATGTGCCCTATTTGTTTTAGCAATGACCATAAGACCTGAAGTATCAGCATCCAAACGGTGAACAATACCGGGACGGGTTTGACCATTCAGATCAGATAAGGAATTAAAATGATGAATGAGCCCATTCACTAATGTTCCGGTTCTGTTTCCGATCCCTGGATGAATAACCAGCCCTGTCGGTTTATTGATGATAACAATCTCTTCATCCTCAAAAAGGATGTCCAAGTCCATTTGTTCGGGAATCGGGTCAGAATTCAGTTCAACTATTTCTGGTGGATTTACCTTTATTTCATCATTGAGTTCGAGTGAATATCCTGTTTTCCGATTGAGTCCGTTCACTAGGATATTGCCTGATTTGATCCAATTTTGAATTCTTGAACGGGAATGGTCGGGCATTTGAGAAACCACAAACCTGTCTAAGCGAAGCCCCACATCTTCAACATTATGAATATGAAAAGAGATCAAACCAGGGATTTTTTAACAGATTCTTCTTTATGAAATATAATTGAGTGATAAATGAAAAGGACCATACCAACCGTCACAGCGGAGTCGGCTACATTGAAAATATACCAGTGAAAATCGCCTATCATAAAATCGAGAAAATCAACCACTTTTCCATTCATAACCCTATCCATTAAATTCCCGATGGCCCCACTCAAAATGAGTGCTAATCCATATTTGACCAGGGGATGCCCATTTCGTTCTTTCCAGAGAAATCCAATAATGAATCCGGTAAGCAATAGGATTAATGAAAGAAGGACGATATTCCCACCTGGAAAGGAAAGGCCAAATGCCATGCCATCATTCGTTACGTAAGTCAGATGAAAGAAATCCTGTATGACTGGTTTTGATTGGTAGAGATTAAGAGAAGATTTAATTGCCGATTTTGACCAAAGGTCCAGGGCAACAACGGCTGCAATGAGCCCAATGAGGTTCATGAAAAGTTA
>DQOT01000209.1 GCA_015658495.1 Fidelibacterota bacterium
CATGATCTGGATCAAGGGCAGGAAATCCAATTAAGATAAAACCATGTTTCCCCATGGAAACCCCAAGACACCAAAACTGCGTACCCACTCCATAGAAACAATGAGAAATGGAAATAATGCCAATCCATTACCACAGGCTCTAACTCTACCGAAAACCCAGCCGGCAGCCGCCCAATAAATTCCTAAATGTAGGACGGCGGCAATCAGGGAAAGAAGCACCACCCAAAAACTGGCGCCGGTATTAACACCGATCCAGTAAAATGCAACAAGGTTATGGGTCATCCCGAACACATAGCCTGTCCGGGCATTTTCTTTTGCGTCCTGATTCAACCAAACATGAAGGAGCGGAATGAGACCAATCCAGGCCAAAAACCCAAAATGCCAAGGTTGGTAGGCAATGCCTGTAATCAGTCCGCCACCCAAAGCTAATTGCCAGGCAGGACGGTTCAATAATGAATTCATCGGTTCTGCTTATCCAGGAATTGCTGGAGCAGGATTGCTGCTGCCCGTTGGTCAATCATCCCCTTATTGTGGCCTGTCTTGATTTTCTGAATAATCATGGATTTTTCTGCACTGACAGATGACAGCCGTTCATCTTCTAAATAAATGGGTAAATTGAGAACGGATAAAGAATCAGCGAATTCCCGAACTTTTTTTGTTTGAGCCGTTTCCTGGCCTTTCATCCCGATTGGCAGTCCCACCACAATAGATTCCACTTCCTGTTCTTCAGTAAGGGTTTGGATAGATTGAAGGCGTTTTTCACTGCCTTCATTTCGGATGGTTTGAAAAGGGGATGCGATCATTTTGAGTGGATCGGACAAAGCCAACCCTATACGGCTGTCGCCGTAGTCCACCCCCAAAATTCGTCCCATGGATTAGAGCGGTTTGCGCAGGTGTGCTTTCAGGATCTTCCCGGGCTTGAATCGTGTTTTCTTATGGGCAGGAACATAGATTTCTTCATTGGTTTTGGGATTCCGTGCACGGGGTTTGGCTTTGGTGGGCTTGGATTCAAACACACCAAAATTCCTTATCTCGATCCGAATATAGGGATGATCTTCCATGAGAAAATCTCTCACAATATTGAAAAAATCATCCACAAGATCCTTGGATACACGGACACTTATTCCATTTCGTTGAGCCAATTGTGTGGCAATATCTTTTTTAGTATAGGTTTTTGTTTCCATTATCTTCCCGCTCTTTCTACGTAATCAACATTTTTTAACTTGGTCATTTTTCGCATGAGGCGGTTTAATTGCCTGTTGTTTTTTACCTGCACAATGAAATGGGCCACCGCTACCGATTCCTTCACTTTAATATCCACACTGGCAATGTTCACATTTTGCTTCGAAATGCACTCAGACATATCCTTTAATGCACCTTTATAATCTTGGGATACGATCCTTAAGCGAACATTGAAATGATCTGATGATTTCACATTCCATTCCACAGGAATCAAACGATCCGACTCATGGCTCAAAAGGGGCAGACTTTTACATGTGCTTTGGTGGACCGTAATGCCTCGTCCCCGTGTGACAAATCCGATCAATTCGTCCCCGGGAATCGGGTTACAGCATTTTCCAAAATTCACCATGAGATTATCGATGCCATCCAAGATGATTCCCTTGGACTTAGATCGGGCAAAATCAAAAAATCGTGTGGATTCCTCTTCCTCAGTCCGTTCGTCCATCTCTTCTTCCTGCGGACGCAATTTTCGGAACATGTCCCGAACGGTGATTATCCCTGAACCAATTGCTTTAAGCAAAGCACCGGTATCGGAATAGCCAAAACGACTGAAACTTTCCCTGAATTCGTTTGTATCTTTCAGCATTTTCATCCGGCGAAGCGTTTTTTCAAGCATTTCTTCACCAAGTTTAATGCTTTCTTCGTCCTGAATTTTTTTAAGGTATCGATTGACTTGATTTCGCGCTTTGGTAGTCACAATGAACTTTTGCCAGCCATAACTGGGCATCTGGCTTTTACTGGTGATGATCTCCACCATATCACCATTTTTCAATTTTGTATTCAGGGGTACGACAGAATGATTAATTTTAGCACCCATACAATGCATCCCGACCTGGGTATGAACCTGGAAGGCAAAATCCACCGGCGTTGCACCCACTGGTAACTGGATCAAATCACCGGCTGGAGTAAATACAAAAATTTCTTCATTGTATAAATCGATCTTAAGGAGTTCCATGAATTCTTTTGGATCAGCAGATTCATTTTGAAGAATATCCAACAATTCACGGAGCCATTTTACTTTTTGATCAATACCCAATGATTTTCCATCTTTATACACCCAATGTGCTGCCACACCAATTTCGGCTGTTTCCTCCATATCCGTAGTTCGAATTTGAATCTCAACCAATTGCCCTTTTCGTCCCACAACCGTTGTATGCACAGACTGATATCCGTTGGATTTTGGATTGGCGATAAAATCTTTGAACCGTTCCTGAATCGGTTTGTAAAGACTGTGAACGATACCCAGAGCTAAATAACATTGTTCAATTTTTTCCACGATAATCCGAATAGCATAGAGATCATAGATTTCTTCAAAGGATTTATCCCGGGACATCATTTTCCCATAAATCGAAGAATAGGATTTTGACCTGCCATACACATGGGGAATAATATCATATATTTTTAACTCATCCGCCACAGGGTCAATAATCTCCTTAATAAATTTTTCCCGTTGTCTCTTGGATGATTTTATTTTGGAGTCCAATTCCTTATACCCTGTAGGATCCAACACACGGAACACCCGGTCTTCTAATTGGGATTTTACCGAGGACATTCCCAAGCGATGCGCCAGCGGAACATAGACATCGCGGGTTTCCACAGCAATTCGATGTTGTTTGATCTTGGACATGTGTTTGATTGTTTCCATATTGTGAAGTCGGTCTGCAAATTTGATAATAATCACCCGAAGATCCTGGGCCACAGAAAGAAGCATTTTCATAAAATTCCCAGCCTGTTTTTCCTTGCGGGATGAGAATTTGATTCCACCAATTTTGGTAACACCATCTACCAGATTTGCCAGGTCGTCGCCAAATTCTTGACGAAGAGCCCTTACGGAAACATCCGTATCTTCAATGGTATCGTGGAGCAACCCGGCAATAATGGTCGTGGTGTCCATTTTCCATGTTGCAAGTGTTTGAGCCACCGCAACGCAGTGGGTAAAGTAGGCTTCACCGGAGCGTCGCTTTTGTCCTTCATGATGGCGATTCCCAAACTCGTATGCTTTCCAGAGAAGAGATTTGATCTCATTCTTCTCCTGATCGGGACCGATTGAAACGGCGTTAACCAGATTTAAAAATGGTTTTGGATATTCCCCGAATAATTGGGGAGCTAATCTTGAAAGAGGATTATCCATTAAAACGGTGTTTCAGCATGAGATACATTTTCATAGCGTGCATATTTGCTGATGAAAGTAGCCTCCACGATACCTGTGGGGCCATTTCTCTGCTTGGCTATGATGATCTTTGCCTTCCCCTCGTCCTCATCTTCCTGAGTATACAACCACTGACGGTATAGGAAGATCACCACATCTGCATCCTGCTCGATGGCGCCACTTTCGCGTAGGTCGGATAATTGGGGTTGTTTATCTGCTCGTTGTTCCACGGCACGGGACAACTGTGACAGTGCCACAACGGGAATATTCAATTCTTTTGCCAATGCTTTCAAAGATCGTGAGATCACAGATATTTCCTGCTGGCGGCTTTCAACACCCTTGGGGCCTGTCATCAACTGGAGATAATCTACCACAATCATCCCAATATTGTGTTCAGCCTTCAATCGGCGTGCTTTTGCACGAAGTTCCAACACGGTGAGGGCTGGCGTATCATCCAAATAAATGGGTGCTTCGGCCAGCGAACCCACAGCAATACTTAAATTTTTCCAATGGGTTTTAGGGAGGTTTCCTGTTCTAACAAAATGGCTGTCCACCCGGGCTTCTGCGCATAAAAGACGCATGGCCAATTGATGATTTGCCATTTCAAGGCTGAACATGCCAACACCGACACCGCCTTCTAACGCTGCGTTCCGCAGTACAGACAGCGCCAAAGCTGTTTTTCCCATCCCTGGGCGACCCGCAACAATGATGAGGTCCCCGTCCTGGAATCCAGATGTAATATCGTCCAGATCCAAAAGTCCGGACGGTACACCAATAACAGCTCCCTTCTTTGAACTTATTTTTTCCAGTTTTTCGAATGCTTCAACCAGAATCGGATCAATATGTTTAAATCCGCCTTTCAAACGATTCTGAGTAATCCTGAAAATGGATTGTTCTACCGTGTCGAGAATATCGCCTATATCCTGACTGTCGTCATAGGCTTCCTTGGCAATTTCATGGGACAGGTTGATCAAATTTCGGAGTAACGCTTTTTCCAGAACGATCTTGGAATATCGTTCCGCATGTGCTGCCGTGGGAACTGATTCAACCAATCCTGTGACAAAATACGCACCTCCAACCGATTCCAACTCTTTATTCTTCTTGAGAAGATCGATGACGGACACGGTATCGATGGGCTCACCCGTGTCAAACAATTTGAGCATGGTGGAATAGATTTTCCCATTTCCATCTTTATAAAAATACTCCGGGCTTAACCATTGGATGGTTTTACTGACCGCTTCTCTAGATGCCAGCATGGACCCGAGGACAGCCACTTCCGCATCGTCAGAATGGGGCTGAACATTGAGTATCTGGTTATTGTTTGCAGTCATAGTTTTATGCGTTTTGTAAATAATCCCGAATCCACTGGAAATCGACCCAGGTGGGCTTCTTGAAATTCGAATTTCTTAATAGTGCAGCCGGATGATATGTCACGCGAAGCGGTGTACCATTGTAATCATGGGTTTTATCCCGCATTTCTTTTAGTGGCACATCCATTTTCAACAAAGTTTTACCGGCAACACGGCCTAATGCTACAATCAATTTTGGTTGAATTTGCCTTATTTGTTCAAGTAAATAAGGTTCACATTTTTCAACTTCTGATGGCAAGGGATCCCGGTTATTGGGGGGACGGCATTTGAGTACATTGGCAATATAAACACCATCACCCCGTTTTTTATGGATCGCTTTCAGAATGTCATCCAGCATTTTTCCTGCTCGCCCCACAAACGGTTCACCCCTCAGATCTTCCTGTTCTCCAGGCGCTTCACCAACGAGCAACAGCTCTGCATTGGGGTCCCCAACCCCGAAAACAAAATTGGTTCTGCATGCCCCCAATGGGCATTCCAGACATTGGCAGATGGATTGATGAAATTCATCCAGTGCGCCATGGGTTTCGGCTCCTTCTTTCACAGATTCGGGTCCTGGCAAAGGATCTGGTTCATTCGAAAGATACAATTCATTCCCGTACAACGCTTGTTGTTGCTTGAAATACTGGTGTATTGTATCCTTCGTGGTCACGATTTAACCGGGTTTGGTTTTTCTCCAAGTCACTTCGCCATCAAGAAATTTTTTAATCGCCACTGTGGTAACCTTATCTTTCTCTTCATAGGTTTCAGGTGTTGGTACTTCAACCTCATCAAAAACATCTAAATCATCATTTTGATGTTCAAGGATGGTTTTATTTACTATACGTTCCTGAAGTTCGTTCCGAGCTTGACCAAACATGACTGCAACGGCTTCATACATGTTTTTTGCAAGTTCTTCTACTTCACGAAAAGGAATGGTTTTAAGACCCATTTAGGACTCCTTCTTTTAAGTCATTGACTATGTTAATTAATTCTTGGGTTGCCACATTCAGATCTTCATTGATCATCACATGGTCGAACCGATCTTTGTATCCCATTTCTTGCTGGAATCTTTGGAGGCGGATCTCGATTCGTTTTTCCGAGTCGGTGCCGCGTTTTTTTAATCTTTCCCGTAAATGCCCAATGCTTGGGGGAATGATAAAAATTGAAAAGGAGTTTTCCGGATACAATTCTTTTATGCGAATGGCACCTTTTACATCCATTTCCAATAAAACTGTTTTATCCTGGTTGATGGCATTTTCCAGGGTTGATTTGGGCGTACCATAATAATAACCGTGAACATTTTCCCATTCTGCTAAATCTTGATTTAGGATCAAATCTTCGAATTCATTATGGGA